>JBBRIK010000841.1:0-3682 GCA_038221045.1 Gemmatales bacterium | reverse complement strand
GGGATGGGCCTTCTTGTGGCCTCGCAGCCGGCCGAGCGCGGAATAGATCTTCTCCTCGGCGTGTTCGCGGACCGAGCAGGTGTTGAAGAGGATGACGTCGGCGTCGTGGGTGTCGTGCGTCAGTTCGTAACCCTGGCGGCGCAGGCTGCCGACGACGAGTTCGCTGTCCAGCACGTTCATCTGGCAGCCAACGGTCTCGATGTAGAGTTTCTTGCTCATATCAGATTGATGCGCGGGGGCGCGTCCGGTTCGGTCAGTTCGGACTCGTCAGCCAGGCCGAAGGAGACGAGGAAAGTATCGAGGAAGTCGAGCATTTCGGGCCGGGTCTGGTTGTCCCGTTCGGCGGCCTTCATGTCGGCGAGCGCTTCCGAGACGGCCATTTTTTCGTCCTCGGTAGCGTAACTGAGATTGTACGCGATCTCTTCCAGCGCTTGCAGCGCCAGCTCGGGATCGACCTGCGATTCGTCGGCCAACTCAAGGTAAGCCGCCGCGTTGATGACGGCGCGAGCCAGGGCTTTCATCGTTCTTCGCTCACTCTTTCTGTTGCTGTCCGGAACGCAAGCGGGCGTTTTCTTCTTCGAGGTCGCGGAGGCGCGCCAGCGCTTGGACCAGCGCGTCTGCCACCGGCCGCACCTCCAACGGTCGCAGGTAGCGCCTGCCCGTTGCGGTGTCCGCGACGCGCAGTTGACCATCATCCTCGAAGAGGACGCGGAACCCGAGTACGCTCATCACGCCCTGGCCGTTATCGATTTCATCGATCCAGGTCCGATCGTCCTGGAGGCGTTTCATCATCAGCCGTTGCGGCATGAACTCGCCGGTCACATCCACCAGCAGATACTCGCTCACTCCCAGGCTGGCGTAAATGACGGGCTTGTTCGTGAGGTCCTGCTGCTGGAAGGATCGCCGCGACAGCACCTCGATGGCCAGCACCGGAGCGGGCGCTTCATCGCCGATGCGATACGAGCGCAGACCCTCCCAGAGTGGCCGGGGCGGCTTGAGGACCATGAGGTCTGGAGAGACATACGACCAGCGGTCGATGGGATGGTAATAGAGATTCATGTTCTGAATGACGTGATACTCGGGCCGAGGCGCAAGATGGGAGCCGAGTCCGAGTCCCAGAATCTCGATGGACACCGAATGCGGTAGCGTGTCTCCCATGTTTTCCTGTCCCTCATCTTCGTACAGGATCGGCAGATCGATGGCGATCACCGGCAATTCCCCTGCCAACTGCTTTTCGCGTGCGGATTGCCAAACACTCTCCGGAACCGGAGGGGGTTGATTCGTCATGATTGTCCTCCTTCCTCGCACCAGTGTATCACTTCCGCCGCAATCGCGCCCAGTAACCGCCGTCCGCCGGCAAGCCGGGCCGTCGCTCCTCCTCCGCCTCCAACTCCAGCCCGGAAGCCGTTCGCAGCACCGATCGGACCAGGCTCCCATTCTCCTCCGGCTCGATGCTGCACGTCGAATAGACGACCGCGCCTCCCGGCTTCACGCGCTCAATCGCCAGGCGAAGGAGGCTCGCTTGCAGGCCGGCCAGATGGCGAATGTCCTCTTCTTTCAGACGCCAGCGCGCCTCGGGCCGTCGCCCCAGCACGCCGGTGTTGCTGCACGGCACATCGACCAGCACGGCGTCGAACGGTCCGGCGGGCGCTTCCTGTTCGCTCCCCAGCGGACACGTCTCGATGATGCCGATGCCGAGACGGTTCGCCAGTTCTGTCACGCTCACCAGCCGCCGGGGATCGACGTCGCAGGCGACAATGCGGCCCTGGTTGTTCATCAACTCGGCCAGGTGCGTCGTCTTGCCGCCGGGCGCGGCACACAGGTCGAGGACGCTGCTGCCCGGCTCCGGCGCGAGAGCCGACCCCACACGCATCGCCGATTCGTCCTGCACGGTCAGCCGGCCCTCGGCGAAGCCCGGCAGCTCGCGGATCGGTCTCGACTCGCTCAGCCGAATCGCCTGCGGATGGCCTCCCGCCTCGGCACTGATGCCCGCCTCCGACAGCGCCCCGAGACATTGCTCACGGCTGACCCTCAGACGATTGCAGCGAAGCCAGAGCGGGGAGGGCCGGGCGAGCCAGAAGCCCAGACGCAGGCATTCCTCGCGGGACGATCGAGAGCACCAGCGGCGCGCCAGCCATTCGGGCAGTCCGAACGCCGCCGCCAGATACTCGACGAACTCGCGGCGCGGGTTCGGCAATAACGGGGACGTCAGTTTGCGATAGGTGCCGTCTTCCAGGGGCAGAGCATCAGGGGCGGGATGCGCTGTGCGATCGTCGGTCATCAGACGCGACAGCGAACGCAGCACGCCGTTGAGGAAGCCTTTCGCCTTCGGATTGTCCCAGACCGACGCCAGTTCGACGGTCTCATGCAGGACGGCGTGAGGGGGAATTTGAGTCAGCAGGGCGAGTTGATACGCCCCGAGCCGCAGCGCTTCCCAGAGCCAGGGTTCGACCTGGGAGGCAGGACGATTGACCAGGGGCCGCAGCAGGGCATCGAGAGTGCCGCGCCGGCGCAGAACGCCGTAGGCCAGTTGCGTCGTCAGCCGGCGGTCGGCGGGAGTCAAGTTCGCGGTGTCGAGGTGATCGTCGAGGATTTCCTGGGCGAAGGCGCGGCGCGTGCGGCAATCGAGCAGGACGCGCAGGGCGACGGCGCGGGCAGTGTCGCTCATGACGCCTCGGGTCCGAGACGGTCGCCTGTCTGAGGACGCCGGCCGCGCAGGAATTCGACCGACGACATGCGTTTCTTGCCGGCCGGCTGCAATTCCAGCACCTCGACGACGCCCTCGTCAGCCCGTACGCTCAATTTCGTCCTGTCGTCGCTCAACAGCACTTCTCCTGGTCGGGCGTCGATTTCGCCATCATTCGCCCCGCGTGCGGCCACGCGCGTCACGATCAGCCGCAGAGGAGGCTGTCCGGCGCGATGCCAGAACGTGAACGCGGTGGGCCAGGGCTGCATCGCCCGGATCTGATTGCACACGGCCACGGCGGGCCGCTCCCAGTCGATGACGCCGTGGTCCTTCGTCAGCTTCGGGGCTTTCGTCGCCAGGGTCTGGTCCTGCTTACTCCCTTCGAGCGGCCCCTTCTCAAGTTGGGCGAGGGCGTCGAGCGTCATCTTCGCGCCGAGAGGAGCGAGCCGGCTTTCGAGCTCTCCCGCTGTCTCGTCGGGAAGGATGTCGATAGCTTCCTGGGCGAGCATGTCGCCGGCGTCGAGCGCGACCGACATGCGGATGATCGTCACGCCGGTTTTCGTTTCGCCATGATAGATGGCCCAGGCGATGGGGGCGGCCCCACGATACTTCGGCAGCAGCGAGGCATGAACGTTGATGCCGCCCTTCGGGGCGACGGCCAGCACGTCGCGCGAGAGGATCTGGCCATAGGCCGCAACGACGAGCAACTCGGGACGGAGCGCGGACAGGCCGGCGATTCCTTCAGGCGTGTTGATGCTCTCGGGCTGAAGGACGGGCAGGCCGTGCTCCAGGGCGATGTTCTTCATGCCAAGACCGGTCTGGCGCGTGGAGCCGCGCTCCTGGCCGGCGGCGCGGTCCGGCTGCGTCACGAGGCCGGTAACCTCGTGAGAACCGGCGAGCAGAGCTTGAAACGTGGGTTCGGCAAAGGTGCCGGTCCCCATCATGACGATTCGCATGGTGCATCCGGGAACCGCTTGCGGCTTAGCAA
Source organism: Gemmatales bacterium (assembly GCA_038221045.1). Classification (GTDB taxonomy): domain Bacteria; phylum Planctomycetota; class Planctomycetia; order Gemmatales; family Gemmataceae; genus JBBRIK01. Next base: position 8 of record JBBRIK010000841.1, on the reverse strand, counting down.
ACAACCCG
>JBBRIK010000840.1:0-3683 GCA_038221045.1 Gemmatales bacterium | reverse complement strand
CTGAGCGGATGAGGTTGTATCGCCTCTCGTATCGATTTATAATCGCTATCTGTTATGGCGAGGCGCTTCCGTCCTCGCTTCAAGGTCTGCGCAGGTTCCCGTTCCAGGCTGTATGGAAACACGACTGAAGCTCGAAATACTGCCTCAACCGGACGATACGACCTGCGGTCCGACCTGTCTGCATGCGCTCTATCAGTTCCACAACGATCCCCTGCCGCTCGAACAGGTCATCGACGAGGTCGAGGAGATCGAAGGGCGCGGGACACTCGCCGTCCTGCTCGCCTGTCACGCCCTGAATCGCGGCTACGACGCCATCATCTATACCTACAACTTGCCCGTCTTCGACCCGACGTGGTTCGGTCCCGACGCCCCTCCCCTGGCGCAACGTTTGCAAGAGCAGATGGAGGCGAAGGAGTCGCCGCGGCTGCACGTCGCGACGCGCGGCTACCTCGAATTCCTCCGGCTGGGCGGGTTGGTTCGCATGGAAGACTTGACGAGCGAGTTGATTCGACGCTATCTTCTGCGTGGCATTCCGCTTCTGACGGGACTCAGTGCTACTTTCCTCTATCGCGATGCGCGCGAGTATGGGCCGCTCGCCGAGTCGGATGACGTGCGCGGCGTGCCGGCGGGACACTTCGTCGTCCTGTGCGGCTACGACCGCAAGACTCGCAACGTCCTCGTCGCCGACCCGCTGATGCCCAACCCGCATGGCACCGAACACCTTTACGAGTTGGATATCGACCGTGTCGTCAACGCCATTCTTCTCGGCATCCTCACCCACGATGCCAATCTCCTCATCCTCCAGCCAAGGCCCAAGAAGCCCCAAGGGAGGGTCCGTGCCGATCGTCATCGTCGCCAATGAACCCAAGGACTGGCCGTTCCAGATCCCCAACGTCGAGGTCGTGGACGCCCGCTCCTACCTGACCCGGCCGGAGTACAGCGACCTGCGCGGCGTCAAACTGTTCAACCTGTGCCGCTCCTATCGCTACCAGAGCGAGGGCTACTACGTCTCCCTCCTCGGCGAGGCCCGCGGCCACAAGCCGATTCCGTCCATCACCACCATTCAGGACCTCAAGTCGCAGACCATCGTCCGCCTCGTCTCCGACGACCTCGAAGAGATCATCCAGGAGAGCCTCGGTCCCATCCACGCGGACAAGTTCACCCTGACGATCTACTTCGGCAAGAACCTCGCCAAACGCCACGACCGCCTCAGCCTGCACCTGTTCAATCTCTTCCAGGCCCCCATGCTCCGCGCCCAGTTCGCCCGCGACGACGGCTGGCAGTTGCGCAGCATCTGCGCCATTCCGACCAGCGAGATTCCCGAGTCGCATCGCGAGTTCGTCGTCCAGGTGGCGTCGGAGTACTTCGCCGGCAAACGCTCGCGCGTCCGCAGACAGGCCCCCTCGCGCTACGACCTCGCGATCCTCTATGACCCCGAGCAGACGGAGACGCCGTCGAACGCCAAGGCGATTCAGCGCTTCGTCAAGGCGGCGGCGTCGCTCGGACTCGAAGCCGAGGTCATCGGCCGGGAGGACTTCCCGCGCGTCGCCGAGTTCGACGCCCTCTTCATCCGCGAGACGACGGCGGTCAACCATCACACCTATCGCTTCGCCCGCCGGGCCATCAGCGAGGGTCTCGTCGTCATCGACGATCCTGAGTCGATCGTGAAATGCACCAACAAGGTCTATCTCGCCGAGCTGCTCAATCGCCATGAGGTGCCGACGCCGCGCACCCTGGTCGTCCATCGCGAGAACGTCGCTGCCATCCCGCGCGACCTCGGCTTTCCCTGTGTGCTGAAGAAGCCGGATAGCGCCTTTTCGATGGGCGTCATCAAGGTCGAGACGCAGGCGGAACTCGACGAAAAGCTCGATCGCTTCCTCGACGAGTCGGACCTCGTCGTCGCCCAGGAGTTCCTGCCGACGACGTTCGACTGGCGCATCACGGTGATCGACCGCCGGCCGCTTTTCGCCTGTAAGTATTACATGGCCGAGAACCACTGGCAGATCATCAAGCGCGAGGGCGGCGACAAGGAGTTTGGCAACTTCGAGACGCTGCCGGTCGAACTGGCCCCTCGGAAAGCCGTCCGGCTCGCGCTGAAGGCGGCTGACCTCATCGGCGATGGACTTTACGGCGTCGATATCAAGCAGTCGGGAGACAAGTTCTACGTCATTGAGGTGAACGACAATCCCTCCATCGACGCGGGCATCGAGGATGAGATTCTGCGCGATGAGCTTTATCGCCGGATCATGGCCGTCTTCCTGGCCCGCATCGAGCAGAAAAAAGCGGGGTACACCCATTCATGAGCCGAGCGCCGCTGCACCTGTTCGAGGGCTTTGGCGTCGAGTTGGAATACATGATCGTCGATGCCGAGACGCTCTCGGTCAAGCCGATTGCGGACGAGCTTCTGAAGGCGGTCGCGGGAAAGATCGTCGATAATGCGGACATGCCCGGCGGCATCACCTGGTCGAACGAACTGGCCCTGCACGTCATCGAACTGAAAGCAACGCGGCCCCTCTCCCGTCTCGAAGGAAGCGCGGCGGAGTTCCAAAAGAACGTCCGCCACGTCAACGAGGTATTGCGGAATTTCAACGCGCGCTTGATGCCGACGGCGATGCATCCGTGGATGCGTCCTCTCGAAGAGATGCGTATCTGGCCGCACGAGTACAACGCCGTTTACGAGACGTTCAATCGGATCTTCAACTGTCGCGGACATGGCTGGGCGAACCTTCAAAGTGTTCACCTGAACCTGCCCTTCTCCGGCGACAACGAGTTCGGCCGGCTTCACGCGGCGATTCGCATCCTGCTGCCGATCCTGCCCGCGCTGTCGGCCAGCTCGCCGGTCGTGGAACAACGGCTGACCGGCTTTCTCGACACAAGGCTGGAACACTACCGCAACAACTCCGCGCGCATTCCATCGGTCGCGGGACAGATTGTCCCCGAAGCGGTCTTCACGCGCCGGCAGTACGAAGAACAGATTTTCGAGCCTATGTACGCCGACGTCGCGCCGCACGATCCCGAGGGGATACTGCGCGATGAGTTCCTCAACGCGCGGGGTGCCATCGCCCGCTTCAGCCGCAGCGCCATCGAGATTCGCGTTCTCGACGTGCAGGAATGTCCCCAGGCCGACGTCGCAATCTGTGCCTTCATCGTCGAGACGCTCAAGGCACTTCTCGATGAATCCCTCTGCTCCCTGGTCGAGTTGCAGAGCTATCCGACGGATCGTCTGCGCGACCTGTTTCTGGCCTGCCTTCGCGATGGAGAAAGAACGAAGATCGCCGATCCGCGTTATGCCGCATTGATGGGACTGAAATCGGCTCAGGAATGCACGGCCGGCGCGATCTGGCAGGCCCTGTTCCGCAGGCTCGGCGACGACTGGAAATGTGAATTCAGAGAGCCGCTGGGGGTCATCCTCGAACGAGGCCCGCTCGCGCGCCGCATCCTAACCGCGCTCGGCGAGGCCCCCTCCGCGAAACGGATCGCCGGCGTCTACGGCGAACTGTGTGCGTGTCTCGAAGAGGGGCGTCAGTTTGGGTAGGTCCGGCGAGCCGAGCCGGACCCGTACTGCGATGTCGCGTCCTGTGCGCCGTTGTCGCTGCATCCGGCGTCGCATCGCAGGTGGGTGCCGCTCGGCTCGCGGCACCTACCCTCCACAGCGTCTGCGGTAGGTCCGGCGAGCCGAGCCG
>JBBRIK010000839.1:0-3686 GCA_038221045.1 Gemmatales bacterium | reverse complement strand
GATGCACCTCCGCCAGATGCTCACGCAGTTGCTCGCGCGCCAGCCCCAGCCGTTGCAGCGCCTCGTCGGCCTGCGACTGCAACAGGGGCAACTGCTGCTGCACGATCACTCCCTCGGCCCGAGCCTTCTCGACCTCTCGCCGAACTCGCTCGGATTCCTCGGCCGCGCGCACTTGCTCGGTTTCAAGCTGCTGGCGAGTCGCCGTCATTTGCAGCCTGGCCTCGATCACCTCCTGGACCTCGCCGCGCAGGGCTTGCTCGCGCTCCTCCAGATCGGTCCGGGCGATGGCAAGGTCATTGCGTGCCGCTTCCAGGTTCGTCTCGCGCCCGGCGACTTCTGCTTCCTTCTCGCGCTGCTGCTTCCCGCATTCCGCCTGGCGCGCTTCAAAGGCGTTGCGCGACTCCTGCTCGACGCGCTCTTGCTCGTCGAGGGATCGCTGACGCACGGTAAGCTCCTCGGCCCGTTTGCGGAGTTGCTCCTGAAGGGCGGCGATCACCTGTTCGGCGCGGGCGAGATTGGCCTGACGCTGTTCCATCGCCTGACGGTCGTCGCGCAGCCGTTTCTGTTCCGCTTCCGCCTCGCGCAGACGGGTTTCGAGCAAGGCCTCGCGCTCCTGCTGCCTGCCGGCGTAACTCTCCAGCTCCTGCCGGCGCGCTTCGAGTTGCTCGGCCTCGGCCGACAGCCTCGCATGGGATAGCCGCAAGTGACTGACGGCCGCTTCGAGGGTCGTCTTGCGCTCCTCGAACTGTTGTTGCTGCTGTTCGCGCAGTTGCTTCTCGGCCTGAAGTTCCTGCGCCAGTCTCCGCGCCTCGACGAGACGGTCGGCGATCTCGGACTCGGAAGCGTCCTGGCGGGCGCGCTGCTCGTCGAGTTGCTGCTCCTGCTTGCGATGCTCCTCGCGCAGACGGTCGAGCCGGCTGCGCAGGGTGGTGAGCATGGCCTGCTGGCCTTCCAGCGCGGCCAATCGAGCGGCCAGTTCGGCCCGGCCCGCCGCCAGTTCGCGTCTCTGTTCGTCGAGCTTGTCGGTCTCTCCCTTGAGGGTCTCGCGCCATTCATCGACCTGGCCGGCCTGTTCCTCGAGTTCGCGGGTATCGCGCGACAGCCCCTCGTAACGCCGATCGACTTCGAGAGCGGTCCTCTGCATCTGCCGCTGCCGCTGTTCGAGCGTGGCCGCGAGGCGGTCGAGTCGAACGAGGTCGGTCTGATGTTGCGTCTGGCTCCGGTCGAGTAGCTCTTTCTCCTCTTCGAGTCGTCTCTCTCGAAGGGTGAGGTCGGCTTCCCGGCGCGCCCGTTCGCTTTCCAGTTGTTGCTCGCGCTGGCGCAAGCCGCGTTCCTGTTCCTGCAACAGGGCCGCCTTCTCGGACATCTGTCCCGCGAGGGACCGCATCTCCGCTTCATATGCGCCTTCGCCCTCGCGCAAGGAGCGTGTCTGTTCCAGTTCGGCGTCGAGGTCGCGCTTCTGCTGCTGGATCCGCCGGCCTGCCTTGCGCACGGCTTCCTGCATGCTGGCCAGGCGATCGCGGCGCTGGCGATAGCGCTGATAGAGTTGCTTGCGAATCTCGGACATCTCGCTGCGGACGGCGTTGACTTCCTGCTGCTGCTGTTCGAGCTGCTGGCTGCGGTTCGTCAACTCGTGCCGCAGAATGGCCAGTTGGGCGCGCTCTTCATCGAGAGCCTGTTCGCGTTCGCGCAGGATGGATTCGTGTCCGTCTGCTTTCTCATCGAAGAGCCGGACGCGCATGACAGGGACGGCGGGAGCAGAAGCCGCCTCGCTGATGCTGACGCCGATCTCGATGCTGCCAGCCGTCAGACGATCGCCGTCGCGCAGCGGCCCCTCGACAATGGGCTGTCCATTGAGGAGCAGGCTGCCCAGGGGCGCGAGCTTGCGCAGATTGACGCCATCAGGCTGTCGCGAGATGAGAGCGAGCAGAGGAGGCAAGCCAGGACCGGGTAGCCGCAGATCACAGCCGGCCACACTGCCGAGCAGGAATCCAGTCTCGCCGACGCTATAGGAAGTGGTTGCCGAGCCGGCGCGTACCTCAAGCCGCACCGCCGGCAGAGAGAAGGCGGAGTTTGCAGGACGAGGAGAAGATGGAGAAACCGCAGCCATGGTCGTCTCCGGGACTGTCGTCGCGGATTGGACCCGATTCGCGTCTTTTTGGAAAGGCCAAGATGGAGACGCCCCTCTCGCCCCCTTGTTCCCACGCTCTGCGTGGGAACGGCTTCTTCGACGCTCTGCGTCGTCTTTTGGAGTGACGCGACTGTTCGTAAGACGACGCAGAGCGTCGAAGAAGCCGTTCCCACGCGGAGCGTGGGAACGAGGGAAAGGCTCCGTTGCATTCCGCAAAGTGAATCCTTGACAACGCGGCGCGAACCGGCGAGCCTCTGACAGGGCTGCGATACGCAGCGGAGTCCGCGAGATCGACATCCGGAAGGAGCAAACCTGTCATGAAGATCACCCGGCTGAACGCCCAGCGCGTCCGTATTCCCCAGAAGCCGCCCATCGCGCCCTATCAGAACCGCTATCAGACCGGCACGCACAAGGAGTCGCTGCTGGTCCGGCTCGAAACCGACAGCGGTCTCGTCGGCTGGGGCGAGACGCCGGACGACTGGATCAATCGCTCGTTCGAGGGGACGCCCGAAGAACGGCTGCCCACGCAGGTCCTTGGCCGCGATCCGTTCCACGTCGAGATGTGGTATGTCGAGAACACGCTGGGCAGCTATCTTGCCAGCGGCGTCGAAATGGCGATGTGGGACCTGATCGGCAAGGCAGTGCGGCTGCCGCTCTACAAGCTGCTCGGGGGCGCGGTGCGGAAGAAGATCGAGTTGGCTGCGTGCATGGGCATACGGCCCTACGAGGAGGCGAAGGCCATCGCCCGGCAGTATGTCGAGATGGGCTTCAGCACGCTCAAGACCAAGGCCGGGCGCGATGCGAAAGAGGACCTCGACATGGTCCGAGGCATCCGCGACGGCGTCGGCGACAGGCTCAAACTGCGCATCGATCCGAACATGGGCTACCCGCCGGAAGTCGCTCTGCCGCTGGCTCGCGATCTGGAGAAGTACAACCTGGAGTATTTCGAGCAGCCGATGCATTCGAGCTATATCTGCGAGTCGGCCCGCATGCGGAGGCTGACGACAACGCCGCTGGGCCTCAACGAGTCGGTGACGACGCTGGACATTGTGACGCAGATCCTGCAACTGCGGGCCGCCGACGTGATACTGCCGGACACCTACCAGTGCGGCGGACTCCTCGGCGTCAAGAAGGTGGCCGCCCTGTGCGAAGGGGCGGGAGTGCCGTGCGTCTTCCACTGCGCTCACGACCTCGGCCTCAAGACGGCGGCCATGCTCCATGTCGTCGCCAGCTCGCCGAACTTCCCGCTGGCGAACGATTGCACCTACTACGGACTCGAGGACGACATTATCACACCGCTGCATCGCATCGAGCGAGGCTTCATGGAAGTGCCGGAAGGGCCAGGACTCGGCGTTAACGTGGACGAAGCGAAGCTGGCGAAATATCGCGTTTGAACCCTCCTGCCCTTCGAGGTTGCACAGACAACGCCGATGAAACAGTCCCTCTCGAACCCCGGCCGGCCCACTCGGGTTCGCTGGATGATCTTCGGCCTGGCCTGTGCCGTGAGTTGGCTCCTCTATTTGCACCGCTATGCCTGGGGCGTCGTCCGGCCGGC
>JBBRIK010000838.1:0-3687 GCA_038221045.1 Gemmatales bacterium | reverse complement strand
GCCCGGTCCTAGTCCCTGGGAGTGGATCGACGAGTCGGACGAATATCTCTGTCGCTGGCGGCCGGAACGCCATTCGCGAGAGCCGGACTCCCTGGAAGTGTACCACCACACCAAAGGCCGATTCGAGAGCAAGAACCCAACGCGATGGCCACTGCCACTCTTCCCGGCGATGCCCGCATCCTCGGACTGAAGCCGATCTATCCCTGGCCGTTGAGCCGCTGGACCTGGCTGAACGAGCCGGTGGCGGTCGAACGTGTCGCCGCCCTGCGCATCGGCCTCGCCCTCGTCATGCTGCTGGACGTCTTCTTCACCTACTATCTCTCCGCCAACGATTTCTTCGGCCCGGACAGTCTCGGAGAGCCAGCCTTCTACAAGGATCGCTATCGAGACGGCAAGCCTGAAGGCGGCCAGCGCTGGTCGCTGTTGCGCGACGACAACACGCGCGACCCCGCCTCCGCCAGGGAACGCGTCAAACTGCTGATGGGTCTGTGGGTCGCCGGCTCCTTCTTGCTGCTGATTGGTTTGGGCAGCCGGGTCAGCGCTGTCTTCTGCTGGGCGATGTCGGTGTCGGCGGGCGTCAGCAACGACCAAATCGACAACGGCGGTGACACGGCCCGGACGCTGACGCTCTTCTACCTGATGATGATGCCCAGCGGAGCGGCCTGGTCCGTGGAGGCCTGGTGGCGTAAGCACTTCTACTGGACGAGAGTGCGCGGCGAGGAAGGCGAGTTCCGAGGGGTGGCGCTGGTCCGCCGCGAGGAACCCTCGACGCCGCCTCGCTACATCTATCCCTGGCCGTTGCGGCTGCTCTTTGTGCAGATGATGCTGATCTATCTGCTCAACGGTCTCATCAAGTCAATGGGCGACACATGGGAGAAGGGGACAAGCCTCTATTTCGTCCTCTGCGATTTGACGCTTGCTCGCTGGTCCTATGCCTGGTGGACCCTGCCCTTCTGGATGACGAAACTCTTGACGCAGACGGTGCTGTGGTGGGAATTGCTGGTCGCGCCGATGATGCTGATTCCCTGGCGCACCCTGGCGAATCAGGTGAAGCGCATTCCTCACGCGGGTGGACTGCACGTCCTGCTGCGCTGGAATCGTGAGATCTTCCTGGCGTTCGGGGCATCCTTTCACCTCGGCATTCTCCTCAGCATGGAGCTTGGGGTCTTCGCGCTGTACATGCTGTGCCTGTATCTGCCCCTTCTGCCCTGGGAGCGATACCGCAAGGCGAAAGCGAATGATGCAACGCGCAACACAGAGGCTGAGACCGGAAAAGTTGACACGATGAAGGGGACATGAGGCATTTCTCATCTATTTTTCCTCTGGCGGCTTTCTCCTTGCCCGCTGACAATAGAAGGATGCGACAATGCCCGTCCCAGTCCGCGAGGATCCGCATCATGACGTTCCGGCGCTCCGCTCTGCTAGCCCTGGCCCTCCTTGTCGGCACGACGCCGCTGTTCGCCGAGGCCCCAGCCGCGCCGAATCTGCCTGCGGCGCTGCCGATGACGAAGTTGCCTCCCGCCAAGATCGTTCCCAACCTGTGTCTGCTCCAGTATCGCGTCTCGACTGCCTCGCCGCAGTGTCAGGCGTTCGTCGATCAGGGATTGGGCTACTACTACTCGTATGTCTGGATGGAGGCTGCTCGCTCCTTCGAGACGGCCACCGTCCTCGATCCCAACTGCGCAATGGCCTGGTGGCAGTTGAGCCGGGCGCTGGAGAAGTGGGGCCGCGGCAGCGAGGCGACCAAGGCGTTGCTCGAAGCGGATCGCCTCAAGGCCAACGCGAGCTATCGCGAACAGCAGTTGATCCTGGCCCGCATGCAGGAGAAGGGGCAAGCCCCAGGCGCGGGCGATCAGGAAGCCCGCAAGCGCGCCGCCGTCACGACCATCGACAACCTGATTGCCCTCCACGACGAGGACGAGGAGGCGTGGTTCTACCGCGCCTGGCTCGCCGGCGCGACGGGCTTCGGCGGCAGCGGCGGCTCGATTCCCTTCTTCAAGGCGCTGCTCCACGTCAATCCGCTACATCCCGGTGCCAATCACGAGCTGGTCCATTACTACGAGAACCTTCGCCGGCCTGCCCTGGGGTGGGTGTATGCGGAGAACTACATCAAGTCGTCGCCCGGCATCCCGCATCCGTTCCATATGCAGGCCCATCTGGCGACGCGGCTGGGACGCTGGGACAAAACCAGCGACCGCAGCAGCCGCGCTATCGAACTGGAGAAAGCCTACCACAAGGAGATGAACGTCAAGCCGGCTCAGGATCAGCAATTCTCGCATCACATGGAGATCCTCGAAGTCTCTCTCGTTCACGATGGCCGATTCGTCGAGGCGAGGGCGATCAAGGAAGAAGCGAAACGCAACGGTTACAACCAGGAAGACGTCTGGTTTCGGCTGCACGTCGGCGAGCGCGACTGGGCGGAGGCGATGAAGATCGTCGAGGGATCGAGGAAGGGCGACAAGACGCAGGCGAGTTATCGTCAGGCCGTGATCTACCTGCGCCAGGGCGACACAGCGCGGGCCGCTCCGCAGGTCGAAGTGCTGCGCGAGGCGTATCAGAAGAAGAAGAACGACAAGCGACTGGAACTGCGCCTGTGGGAGACACAGGGATTGCTGCTGTGCATGACGGGCGCGGGCGAGCAGGGCGTGAAGTTGCTGGAGCGGGCCGTTCAGAAGACGAAGGACGATTACGGCCATCACGCCTGGGGCAACGGCGCGTATTACATGGAGGCCTGGGGGCTGGGCGCTCTGGCGGCGAACAAGCTCGACGTCGCGGAGGAGGCGTTCCTCGAAGCGTTGGCCCACGACACCGGCAGCGTGCGGGCGGCGCTGGGTTTGCAGGCGTTGTGCGAGCGTCAGAATCGCTCCGAGGAAGCCCGGCGATACGCGCGGATGGCGCTGAAGTTCTGGAGCAAGGCGACAACGCAGCATTTCGACGCGGAGCGCAACTGGATTCGCACGCTCGGCCTGGGCGAAAAGACGAGCCGGGCCGACTAGGACCGATGCGGAGACACGTTCCCACGAGTCACGGCTCGTAACTCGTAATCCGATGGCGACATTCCGAGAGACCCATGCAACGAACCTCCCTCCTTGTCCTCGCGGCGATTGCTCCCATCTTGTACAGCGCTGAGCCGCTGGTCTCCGGCCTGAAGCCTGGACAGCGTCCTGGACCGTACTCCGCCGTCGTCTGCTCCGGCCCCGAACGCGGCAAGCTGCACTGCTTCATCTGCGAGGCCGAGGATCGTCCCCTCGTGATCCTGATGGCGCGCAAGATGAGCGAGCCGCTCGGCAAGCTCGCCCAGGGCGTCGATCAGGCCCTCACGACCCACAAGACGGCCGAGTTGCGCGGCTGGGCGACGATCCTGCACGACGATCAGTCGGCCATCGACGCGCAGGTGGTGCAGTGGGGCAAGACCCATGGGCTGAGCAACCTGCCGATCGCCGTCTTCGAGGACGCCGATGGCCCCCCGGCCTATCGCATCGGTAAGGACGCCGAGGTGACCGTGCTGCTGGCGGTCAAGCAGAAGGTCGTCAAGAACTTCTCGTTTCGCGCCGGCGAACTGAACGAACAGCGCGTCAAGGAAGTCCTCGGCGCGCTGCCGTTGATCCTGCCTGCGAAGTGACTCTTGCCGCTTGCGGCTTCGCAAAGCGCGACCGCTGACGAGCCGCGACCGCAAGGGAGCGGATT
>JBBRIK010000837.1:0-3687 GCA_038221045.1 Gemmatales bacterium | reverse complement strand
CAACACCTCGCTACTCTCGTTGCCGTTGAGCAAGGCGGACTTACAGTCTCGGCCCTGTTACGGCAGTTGCTTCCGGAGCAGTCGTGGAGTGAAGTGCGCCGTCTCGTTGAGGTCCGCCGCGTCCGACTCAATGACGAACTGTGCCTCGATCCCGCTCGCCGCGTCAAAGAGGGCGATCGCTTTGAACTGCTCGCCAGGCCATTGCCCGTCCCGCGTCACGAGGACAACATCCGCGTCTGTCATCTCGACGAACACCTTGTCGTCGTCGAGAAGCCCAGCGGACTCAATAGCGTGCGTCATCCTTCCGAACGCGAGTGGGACGCCGAACGTAAGGCCCTGTCGCCGGCCCTGGAAGAACTCGTTCCCAAACACATCGCCCGTCTCGAAAGACGTGCGCCCAAAGGCATGCTGCCTCGACTTCGCGTCGTCCAGCGGCTCGACAAGGAAACCAGCGGCCTGCTTGTCTTCGCGCGCACCGTCCTTGCGGAGCGCGGACTCGGCAAGCAGTTCCATCGCCATACCGTCATTCGCCGGTATCTTGCCCTCGTCGCGGGTCATATCCGCGCGCAGACGATCCGCAGCTTTCTGGTACGCGATCGGGGCGACGGCCGGCGCGGCAGCACACACAACGAGGCGCTCGGCAAGGAGGCGATCACGCATGTCGAGGTCGTCGAAAAATTGCCGCGGCACACGCTGCTCTCCTGCCGGCTCGAAACCGGGCGGACGCATCAGATACGCATTCACCTGGCCGAACGAGGCCATCCGGTGTGCGGCGACGACGTCTATTGCCGAAAGCCGGACGGCAGCGTTCTCGAAGACGCCAGCGGCGCGCCGCGGCTGGCGCTCCATGCGACGGAACTGGGCTTCGTGCATCCGGTTCGAGGCGAGGAGATGCACTGGGAAATGCCATTGCCGGCGGACCTCGACGAATTCCTCGATCGTTTGCGAAAGTAGAACATGACCATCGAGATCAAGTGGACGGACGACGATCCCGAGACGGGAAAACGCCGCTACCTGTGCGCGATCAAGTTCGCCGGGGAGTGGTCGTTCAAATCGAAACTGCAACGGCGCGGCGACTGGCGGCAGGGATTGCAGCCGACCCGCGCCATGTGGGAACACGTCTTCGACAGTTTGCAGCGCCGCTATCGACGCCGTGAGGGTGTCGATGATACCGACGTGCGGCAGGTCGAACTCCTGCTCCGCGACTGGAAATAAGGCGGCCACCCGCCAGGGGTTTACACCCCTGGCTATTGACGCCCGCCCCTTCAGGGCTGAAGTGAAGAAAAATCGGCGAACTCCTGAACCAGGGGTTTACACCCCCTGGCTATTGACTGCCGCCCCGTTGGGGCTAAAGACCCGCCCTGAAGGGGCGACCGTCAATAGCCAGGGGTGTAAACCCCTGGCGCGTGCTCTTCATCCCACTCCACGCGATCCGTGAGCTATGCTTTTCACACGGAAGACAACAGGTGGATCGGTGAGGAGGGATGTGGACGCCTGCTCATCGGTTTGCCGAATTGGATGATGACCAATGGATCCCGTCAGTGTATTGGTCGAGATGATGGGGCAGTGTCGCATCCTGGACCCCGCGCAGGTCGAGGAAGTGCGCCGGGATTTCGCGCCCCGGCACGCCAACGATGCGCACGGACTGGCTACCGAGTTGCTCAATCGCGACTGGTTGACGCCGTTTCAGATCAATCGTCTCCTCGGCGGACGCGGGCCGGAGCTGCTTCAGGGCAGTTATGTACTGCTCGAACGCATCGGCGAGGGCGGCATGGGCCAGGTGTTCAAGGCCCGTAACTGGAAGCTCGGGCGGATCGTCGCCCTGAAGCTCATCCGCAAGGAACTGCTCACCAATCCAACCGTCGTCGCTCGCTTCCGCCGGGAGATCGAGACGACCGCTCAACTGGACCATCCCAACCTCATTCGCGCCTTCGACGCCGACCAGACTGACGACGGCCTGTTTATCGTCATGGAGTACGTCGAGGGCATCGACCTTGCCCGGCTCATCAAGGAGCAAGGCCCGGTTTCGCCGGCGAAGGCGTGTGACTACATTCGACAGGCAGCCCTGGGATTGCAGTACGCCCACGAGCGCGGGCTGGTGCATCGCGACGTCAAGCCGCCGAACCTGTTGCTCTCGGGAATGGGGGATCGGGCATCGGGCATCGAGAAGAAGGCGTTCTCCGATCCTACCTCGCCGACTGTCAAGGTCCTCGATCTCGGCCTGGCGCGCTTGCAGGATGCCGGCCACATGCTCAGTTTGCAGAAATCGCCTGGGCTGACGCAGACGGGCGTGATTCTCGGCACCGTCGATTTCATTGCCCCGGAACAGGCGCGCGATTCGCACAGCGTCGATATCCGGGCGGACCTCTATGCCCTCGGTTGCACGTTCTTCTTTCTCCTCACCGGCAAGGAGCCGTTTCCGGGAGGATCGCCGACCGAAAAGCTCATCAAACACACCGTCGCGCCGCTGCCTCCGCTTCTCGATGTATCCCAGGCGGTGCGAGCCATCATTCACAAACTGATGGCGAAGAAGCCCGAAGACCGCTACCAGACGCCCGCCGAGTTGGTCGTCGCACTGGAGCAAGTGCTGGCTCATCCGGAGAGACTGCAACTGCGCGACTCCCCGGCCATACTGCCGCCGACAGTGCCGACGATCGCCCTGAGGCGCGAACGGGAGCCGCTGGGTCTTGATGGAGCGCTGCTGGTTCGCGCGCGCACGGAGCGAAAGCCGAAGCCGCCGCGTGTCTCCGGCACTCGTCCCCGGCTGGCCGCCAAGGTCGCGTTGCCCCCGGCCACTGCTCCTGCCATGGGGATTCTTGAAGTGACCCGGCCTCATGTCGTTCCCGTCCCCGCAGCGCCGATCATCGCTCCGAGAGCGAGGCCGCAGCGCAGGTTCCGCAGGCTGGGTTGGCTGTGTCTCCTGCTGGGCCTGGGTCTGCTGGGAGGCGTGCTGGCCTGGCCGGTCGTGTTCCCTCCGGCGTCCACGCAGGGAGAGCAAACGAAGAAGCCGCGTCCGCCCTTGAAACCGGAAGGGAAGATTCGATGAACGAACGGCAGAAGTTTGTCCTGCTCGTCGGCTTCGGCATCTTCTTCGCGATGCTGGTATTCTGTCCCTGGGAGGTGTGCATCCGCCGGCCAGGAATTCCTCCATTGAGCTATCACCCCTGGCGCGGTGAATCGACGCACAATTGGGTGACGATCTACGATTGGTCTCCGGAATTTCTCCGGAAAGAGCATCCTGACGTGGTGTATCTGGAACGCGATACGGACCGACTCCGCTGGCAAATCATGATCTGGGCGCTTGCCGTGTTGCTGGTGTTCTTGCGGCTGAAGACCGATTCCGCCGTGGATCAACTCTTGCCGAGCGTCTCTTCCGCCAGCCAGGCACCGTGAAACCCGTAAGGCACTCGTTGCGGCAATAGCACGCGCGCCACGGGAGGCTTGCGGATCTCTTTCGCGTCCAGCACGACGAACTCGCTCCGCTTCTCCGTCTCATCGTGAAGGTAAGTTACCAACCAGCCATCGTCCTCGCTCTTCGCCCCGGAGCGCGGCACGAACACCACCTCGCCGCCGAATCGCCCCTTGCCCAGTTCGTGACGCTCCGCGGACCCCTTCTCGAAGTCGTACTTGACGTAGCCATCCATCGACAGCTTCATCGTGTAGCCGAAGCGCGTCTTCTTGCCCATC
>JBBRIK010000836.1:0-3688 GCA_038221045.1 Gemmatales bacterium | reverse complement strand
CGGTCGAACGACAGGAGGGTCGGCGGGCCGGTCCACTGATCCTTGAGGATCACTTCGGAGGGGCCGCCGTTGAGCGGCCATAGTCGAACCTCGCCCTTGTTGTCGAGGGTGGCGGCGAAGCGCTCGTCGGAAGTCAGGGCGGAGGCGAGGATGGCGCGATCCGGCAGGACGATGCGCTTGCGCTGGCGCGGGTCGTCCGGCTCGACGATGCGCAGCGCGGCAGGATCACCCTGGATGGTCACGGCCTTGGCGACGCGGGAAACGTCGAGCAGGAACGTCTCGCCGTCAAGGCTGGACGCGGCCAGGGTCTGCTTGTCGCTACTGAAGGAGACGCTCGAAACGCGGTGGATCTGGTTCAGAGATTGAATGGTCTTGCGACTGCCGGGATCAAACAGGACGAGCTGGCCGTCGGAAGCGATGGCGAGCAATCCATCCTTGTGAAAGGCGAGATCGCGGATCGGGGAGCCTGGCAGTGAGACGAGAGCGTTGTGCTGCTTGAACGCGGGGAAGTTCGGGTTGGGCATCTGGATCGGCTCGCCGTCCTCACCCTTGAAGGGATAGACGCTGCCATCGCCTCCGCCCGCGAGAAGCAGTTTGCCGTCCGCGCTGAAAGCCAGTGCGGACGCCCCGACATGATTCGGGTATTCCCGGCGCACCCGAGCGGCCCCGGTGCGCGGATCGCGGAAGACGATCTCACGATTGCCGCCAGTGGTGACGAGATACTTGCCGTCGGGACGGAAGACGAGCCTGGCGCGAGCGCCGCCAAAGGCCGCCCGCCAATCGCCTTGCGCCTGTCCCGTCTCTTGCCCGCTTTCGACGTCCCAGATCTTGAGGGCGTCGTTGCTGGCCGTGGCGAGCGTCTTGCCGTCCGGGCTGAAGGCCAGGCCCGTGACGCTTTGGGTATGGCCGGTGAGCGTTTTCCGCTGCGCGCCGTCGGGCCAGTTCCAGAGAACGACCTGACCGCTATCCGTCCCCGCAGCGAGCAACTTGCCGTCGCCGCTGAAGGCGACGACCTGCACGGAGCGAAACTGCATTTCGTTGAGGAAGCTGGTGCGAACCTCCTGTTTCTTCGGCTCCCAGACCAGGAGGTGATGAAACGCGGAATGCTCGCCTTCTCCAACCGCGAGGAATTCGCCGTCCGGGCTGAAGGCGGCCGCATGAACCTGATGGCGGCCTCGGGCCGGCAAATGCTGGGTGATCCACGCCTGTCTCTGACCTTCGGGGGGGGGCGGTTCCGGCTGCTGGCCTGGATTGAGTTTCGGGGCCGAGCGGCGAGGGTCCTCGATGAACGCCAGCGAATCGAAGAATTTCACGACATCGGGAGTATCGGCCTTGTAGCCCCGGCCTCCTGCCAGGAGCATGTAAACCTCGTGCTCGACGGCGTAGAGGCGGACGATCACTCGGCCTTTTTTCAGGTAGTCGAGGATGAATTCACGGCCGGGGTAACCTTCAAAGTTGACGTCCCGCTGGTTGATGAGCGTGATTCCCGGCATGCTCTGAAGCATGCCCTGGCGCACCTCATTGAAGAGCTGATGCAGAGGAACGTCGTTGCCATCCGGGACGTTGATGCAGGAGACGATGAACACGCGATCGCGCAGCATGTCCTCGACCGCATGCATGACGATCTGTTGGCCCTGCTCGTGCTGGACCTTGGGGACAGGCTTCCCCGGCATGAGGACCGTGCAGCGTCCTTCAGGAGGGCGGAAGGATTTCCAGTCGCGCGGATTGATCGGCCCCCAGAACATCTGAGCGATCAGGGCGATCAAGGCGACGACGCAGGAGGTGACGCCGGTGGTCAGGATAACGCCGAGCCGGCTTCCGGTGGACCAGCGGCTGAGGAAAGCGACGAGGACGCAGAGCAGGCTGAGGCCCGCGCCCGCGAGCATCCAGGTGAGTTCGCCGAGCATGGAGAAGGTCAGGGCCAGAGGCAGCAGCGACAGGAAGACGTAGCCGCCCGGCACGCGATAGCGGTGAGGCGAAAGTGTTTCCAGTTCGCCGCGAAGATAGGCGGCGAGGTCGTGGGCGAGTCTCTTCCCGGGGCCGAGTCCGCAGGAGACGTCGAGTTCGAGCCGGCGGCCGTCATAAGTGATGGACAGTTGATTGCCGCCGAGGTATTCCGCGGGACCGCCGACCGGGATGAGTAGGATTTCCTTGCGGCCCGCGAGCAGACGCAGCCCCTTGTCGGTGAGTTCCGCCGCGTGAGGACCGGACAGTTCGCCCTTGGAGTCGGAGCGGATGACGGTTTTGAAGGTGAGCAGCCTTCGGTGCCGCACGCGCGGAGGGGACAGGCGAGCCTTGCGCTCGCGCGCCTCCTGACTGCGCTGCCAGGTGTTTCGTGAAGGTGCGGCGTCAGGCGCCTCGTGGGGTCTGAGTGTGGGAATGGCTTCTTCCGGGACCGCTTCGAGGAGCGGCAAATCGTCGCGCTGGCGCGGCGGCTCCGTCGCCTCGTCTCCTGGCGCCTGAGCGGTGAAGGTGTTGCGGCAGGCGGGACACTGGACGAGCCGTCCGAGGATGCTCGGCGGTAGCGCCAGTTGCCGGCTGCAGTTCGGACAGGGTATTTTGAGGCTCATGAGGATCAGTATAGCGTGTGCGAGGAGGCCCGCTGAAAGGGGCGGACCCTGTGATTGCGAACCTTGATCGTATCATGCCGGTGAAGCCGTTACCAGCCTTCGCGCGCCTCTCGATTGTGGCGGGGCGCGTTCGGTCCGAGGACCTTCTGGCCGCGTGCGGCGTCGCGGGCTGCCCGCTCCGCCGCAAGCGGCAAGAAGGTCATCGGACCTGCCACGGTTTCAGGGCTACTTGAGGGCGTAGCAGAGAAGCATGTCCTGATCCTGAAGGAACAGCTTGCCATTGGCGATCACCGGATGAGGCCAGGCATCTCTCCCGCTGCGAGGAGGGGAGAACTCGCAGCACTTCACATACTTCTTCGGGTTCGCTTCGACCAGGAACACCGGTCCGCTATCCCTGCGATAGTAAAGCCGGCCGTCAGCGCAGGCGATCGATCCCTTGCCCGTCTCCCTCTCCTCCCACTGCACCTTGCCCGTCTTGTAGTCGAGACAGACCAGTTGTTGCTCGTTCGAGCCATACAGGTAGCCCTCCACCAGCACCATGCCTCCGTGCTGGTTCTGCATGTTCTTCGTGAAGTAAACCTGCTTCGCCTTGTAGGCGTCGCCGTCCTTGATCAGTTTGGCCAGCCCGCCGCCGTTGCCGTAGCCCGAGGCGGCGAAGACGTGGCCGTCGGAATAGACTGCCGTCGAGCAGTTCGCCGTCCCGTTGCGCGGGGCGTCGTAGCGCCACAGGAACTTGCCCTCCGCCGACAGGCCGACCACGCCGCCGGACAGGAACTGGATGTACTGCTTCTTGCCGTCCACCTCGGCCTTGATGATCGAAGCGTAGGCCGCTCCGTCACCTTGGGGAACAACACCCTTCCAGATGACGTCGCCGGTTTTCTTGTCGAGCGCGGCCAGGGTCGCCGATCCGCCGCCCGGCGTGCAGAGGAGCCGGTCGCCATCGATCAAAGGCGACTCGCAGTAGCCCCAGCCTCCCGGCGATCCCTTGAGGTCCTTGCGCATATCCTTGCGCCATTCAATCTCGCCGTCGGCGAAGTGGAGACAGACCAGATCGCCGTTGAGACCGAGGGCGTAGACGAAGTTGCCATCGACCGTGGGGCTGCAGCGCGGACCGTGAT
>JBBRIK010000835.1:0-3688 GCA_038221045.1 Gemmatales bacterium | reverse complement strand
AGAAGCAGGCGCGGGCCAACCTGAGCCTTGAGACGGCCCGGTCGTGGAAGATCGTCAACCCCGGCGTGCTCAACGCCGTCGGCGATCCGGTCGGCTATCGCTTCCTGCCGGGCGACAACTGTGTGCCGTTCGCGTCGCGCGATGCGTGGTGGCGCAAGCGTGCCGGCTTCGTCAACTATCACGTCTGGGTCACGCCGTATCGCGAGGAGGAGAAGTACGGCGCGGGCGACTATCCGAATCAGTCGTCGGGCGGCGACGGGTTGATTCGCTGGACGGAGCAGGATCGAGCGATCGAGAACGGCGACGTGGTGCTGTGGTACACGATGGGTCACACGCATCTGCCGCGGCCGGAGGACTATCCGGTGATGCCGGCGGCGTACATCGGCTTCCTGCTCAAGCCGGCCGGCTTCTTCGCCTTGAATCCCGCGAACGATCTGCCGCCTTCGGAGAAGAAGAGCGAAGAGAAGAAAGGATCGTGCTGCCACTGACGAGGACCGTTGCGCGTCCGCCCCACCCGGCAAAGGCGGACGCGCGTTGGACTCGGAAGTAGAATCAGCCGCATGAGCACCATCTGCATTCGGGGCGGGCGTGTCATCGATCCCGCTCAGAGCATCGACCGTATCGCCGACGTCTGGATCGTGGACGGCCGCATTGCCGGCTTCGATCCGCAATCCCTCCGCGCCGATCAGACCATCGACGCCGAGGACTCGATCGTCTGTCCCGGCCTGATCGACATGCACGTTCACCTGCGCGAACCGGGGCGCGAGGAGGACGAGACGATCGAGACCGGCACGGCGGCGGCCCTCGCGGGGGGCGTCACCACGGTCGCCTGCATGCCGAACACTGAGCCGCCCATCGACTGCGCGGTCGTCGCCGATCTGATTCGCGAGCGAGCGAAACAGGCAGGCAACGCGAATGTCTTTCCCATCGGCGCGATCACACGCGGCAGGCAGGGACAGGAACTGTCCGAACTCTTGCTCGAAGGCGGGGCCGTCGCCTTCACCGATGACGGCTCTCCCGTCGTGAACTCCGGCGTCATGCGTGCGGCGATGGAACGCTGCCGGCAGACCGATCGTGTCATCCTCAGCCACAGTGAGGACCTCGGCCTGACGCCGAACGCCGTCATGCACGAGGGCGTCGTCAGTCGATTGCTCGGGGTGGCAGGCTATCCCGGCACGGCGGAGGAGATCTGCATCTATCGAGAGATCGCGGTTGCGAAGTTGACTGGTTGTCGTCTGCACATCCTCCACGTCTCGACGGCCGAGGGCGTCGATCTGATCCGGCGCGGCAAAAAGCAGGGAGTTCGCGTCACCGGCGAAGCGTGTCCGCATCACTTCCTGCTGAGCGATGAGGACCTGCGCACCCGCGATCCGAACTACAAGATGTCGCCGCCCCTGCGGACGAAGGCGGACATGGAGGCGATTCTCGAAGGACTGCGCGACGGCACGCTGGACGTACTGGCGACCGATCATGCCCCTCATGCGGAGTTCAAGAAAGCGCGCGGACTGGAACAGGCCCCCAACGGCATTCTCGGCCTGGAGACGTTCTTGCCCTTGTGCGTCAAGGCGCTTATTGAGCCGGGCATTCTGAGCTGGCCGGCGCTGCTGGCGAAGATGACGATCAATCCGGCGCGCATCCTCGGCATCGAGCGCGGCACCCTGAAGCCCGGTGCCATCGCGGACGTGACGGTCATCGATACGAACACGGCATGGATCATCGACCCGAATCAGTCGCGCTCGAAGAGCCGCAACACGCCCTTCGGCGGCTGGAAAGTGCGTGGAAGAGCGAAGGTCGTCCTCGTCGGCGGAGAGGTGAAGTTTTCCCTCTGACCGTCCATCGTCAAACGCCACCTGAACCTCATCGCTCAGCCTGCTTCTCTCGAAAGCCTACTCTTCAAGCTCGTTTCGAGAGAGACACCAGTCGATGAGGACTTGTCGAGGAATAAAGGGGCCGATAGGAATTCGTCCTTCGCAGCGCAGCGTACACCGATTATGGTGGAGCCTAATTCATTAATTGCGTGCGCTCCACACCCCCGGTTCGAGTGCGTGCCTTTTCGGGGTGCGCGCAGGAAGTCAGAACGATGAGGAAGAGGGCGAGGATAGGATCGTGGCAAGTCGTTGCGAAGATGGGCTTCACGACATGGGGGCTGGTTCCACTGTCAGACCCGAACTCCAAGGCTTCCTCCCAGATTATCACGGCGGCTTACTTCTCAAGGATCATTGCTTCTCGAAGTGCTCGACGCACTAACCGAAAGACCTCGACGAATTCCGGCAACTCCGCCCTCTGTGCCGCCAGACGCACGTCCCAGAGTTTCTTGTAACGAGCCTCCTTGGTCTCAAGAGTCCTGCGGGCGTCGGCGAGCCTCTTCTTCCGAAATTCCCATTTCTTCTCAATCGCATGGATCACATCGCACAAATCAATGTGTCCGTCCGATGTCAGAAACCAGATGTCATAGAGGTCACGCGGTTCGTTGCGTGCCGCATCAAGCAGTGCAACTACCTTCTCGGCGGCGATTTCATTCAACGAATAGGTCAGAACCTCGGAATCTTCCGGCAAATCCTGATACTCTTCGTATGCGTGCAGGATCCTCTGCGGTTCAAGCGCGAAGACGACCTCCTCCTTGATCGTGATGTCTACCTTGACCTCCTTGGGCCTGGCGGTAGCCGGCAGCGGCCCCTCGTAGTTGAGGTAGAAGGTATGGCTGTTTTGGTGAGCCTGCTCATCCTGATGGGCGAACCCGATCGTTACGCCTCCAGCCTGGCCCACTTCGGCGGGGTTCGCACGCGGGGTCTGACCCCTTTCTCTGACCGACTCGATCAGCGGCAGGGCGAGTTCGCCTGAACGGGGCGCGCGACAGATCGCGCGAGTATCCCCAGCCGCCGTACTCCCGATCTTCTGACTTCCAGCCCAGTTCCTCGGTCCATTGCCGCTGCTTCAGAACGTGCAGCCAGGCGTCTCGCGCCGCGGAGTGTCCCGGACAGCGTGCGTGGCTCAGAGCGCTGACCGTCATCGCGGCGATATAGATGGCGAAGTCGAATCCGTAAGAGGGACGAGTCATCGCCGCCAGGTAGGACGCCGCCTTGCGGATTGCGTCCTGTGTGTCGGAGGCCGCCGCGAGAAGTGCGTTGAGGGCCAGTGGCGTCAGAGCGGTGCCGTCCTTGAAGGTGCCGTAGGTGTCGGAACGCCAGGCACCATCGTTCGACTGCTGCGAAAGCAGGAAGTCCGCCCCACGCTTGCGGGCGCGACCGGCCCGCTCGGACAGTGGCTGTTCCGAGGGCGAATCTTTGTCGGGTCCGTCCTTTCCTTTCCGTCCCTGGCTGCAACCGCTCAACACGGTCAGGGCCGAGGACAGCGAACCGAACAGGAAGGAACGCCTCCCACATTGACAGGGAGACAAGGAGACAGATGCTCTCCCCGGCGGAACAGAGCATTCCTGTCTCCTTGTCTCCCCCGACTCCTTGTCTCCCTGTGTTCGTATCATTTCTTCTCGTGTCCCTTGGCGGCGACGGCCGGAATTGGCGCCCGGTCGGCCATCAGGAGCAGCAACGCGCCGGCAGTGCAGGAACGCCCAAAGGTGTCGGGGACCGTTTCACCGTCGCGCGGTGCGACACACCACGGGCGAGGTGACCGATTCACGCAGCGTTGCATCATGCCGCGCGGGGTCTGACCCCTTTCCGCCTCCTTGACC
>JBBRIK010000834.1:0-3693 GCA_038221045.1 Gemmatales bacterium | reverse complement strand
TAGCGGATCACCTCGACGATATCAAAGCCCTTCTCTTCGACGTCGGCGCGTCTCATCAGGATGTCGCGCAAACCCAGTACGTGCATGCCCATCGTCCAGAGGTCCGTTCGGCCGCGGACGATAGCAACGAAGGCGAAACTCAGCGCGTCCGGTCCGCCGTCCTCGGTCAGTTCCAGCCATTGCCCGCCGCCATGAGCGAGCGTGCTGTTGTCGATGAACACGCCCGCGCCGCCGGCCCGCACCACGGCCGCGGCGGCTTGCATCATCGTCCGGGCCGTCTGCATCGAACCGCCGGGACCACTCAGGAGGACGTTGACGGTATAACCATTTACCGTTGCCAGTTCTTCTGCCGTCGCCGGTTGCCGGCAGGACGATCGAAAGATGGGTGCAAACTGATCGTCGGCCGCCATGGCGCCAAATCCGATCTCCGTTGCGTCCGGCAAGACGAGCGCCTCGGCCGTCAAGCGGTAACCTGCCGGCAGGCGCTCGATCAACTCTCCCGGATGCGACCAGCGGCCCGGAATGCGCAGGGCGATCGTGACCGGGGCGGCTGGTTCATTCATGTTGAACATTCTCCACCTCGATGTCCCTTGCCGCCGAACTCCTCCCGTCACCGGCCGTGGCCGTCTGTAACGGCGCGACGGCGCGCGGAACCTGTTCTTCCGGCTTCATCCTTCGGCATATTGTCGCTTCCATTCGTTCAAGAGAGCGACGAACTCCTCCCATGGCGTGACGTTCTTGTCGATGAGAAAGTTAATCTCGCCGTGGATGGCGTCGGGGTCTTCAGTGAAGGGGATATCATGCGAACGCAGGAAGTCTGCAAGTGGCTGTGCATGTTCGGGCCTTGCGAACAATGAATGCGCTTCCACAGCCTTAACCGGAATGATGTACTCGACCTCGCGCTTCTTTCGTATACTCATCGGTTTGTATTCGATGCTCTCAATCTCATCGACAGGAAGCTCGGTGGAATTCCAGTTGCCTCTTCCGACTTCGTAGCGCACCAGGTAGAGATGCCTGCCGCCCATGCCGATCGGGCCCCGGTCTTGCAGCACCCACCCCGCAAAAGGTCTGCCGGCAATGCGAAAACTCACCGTGGCTCCGATCGGAACGTCGTGCTTATTCATGCTGCCTCCAGTTTACGACAGCCACGGGGCCGCCCCGAGGATCCCAGTCAGGTGGCTCCGCAGCACCCGGTCGAAGCCGCTGCAAAGCCCGTTCAGGGCACTTCTCCACCTCCGCACCTGTGGAAGGTGCAGGATGGGATCAGGCCCGAACACGGCGGGATCGAAGTCATTGTGAGCGATTGCGTTCCTCCACACCATCAGCTCGTCGAGCAGTTCCCTCCGCCTGCGATTGTGAGCATGGACGGCGTAGACATCCTCCCAAAAGGGAAGGCCGAGCCGACCGAAATCCGAGCCGATCGCGCCTGCCTGAGGGTTGCCGCGGCTGAATGGCTGCCCCCAGAGAAACTGGGTTCGCACCAGAGCCTGCAAGTGCGCTGGTGCGGATGCTATCACATGGTCCACGCATTCGGAGTAGAGGTCGCGGCCAAAACCCTGGAACTCCGATGACAGCAGTACCGCGTAGACCCTATTGATTTGTTGGGTGGCATATCTCCGCCCGCGCTCGGTGCCTCCCACTTCGGCATGAGCCGCCTCGATCTCGTTCAGAGCGGCGGTCCGCTCTCCGCTCCAGCGAAGCAGCGAATTCGACGGCATCGATGATCACCTGCCTACAGATGCTCAGCGCCACCGAGGCCGCGCCGCCACCGGCTGCCATGCCCAGGCAAGGCGTGGGCATGAAGGGCAGAAGGCTGTCGCAACTTCGTTCTCGCACTGATACCGAAACCCTATCGCCGATCTTGGAGACTGTGTTCCACCAACTTTGCCACTGCTACGAGACCTTCAGGCCCACGCCTTGCGTGGCATGGCCCCCGGCGCCCTTTTTCCCAGGCGAAGAGGGTCCGAACGATGCGCGAACAGCAGCTGCCACATGTGCTTCGACCTCCGTAAGTTGTAGACTGGCCTCCTACGATGCTATTCCTGTGGAGGCTCAATCTCGGAGATGGTCTCTAGGATCCTGAGGGACAGTTTCGACCCAGGTGAGCGCTCTTGTTCCTTTATTACTCTAAGTGCGGGTAATGCTTCGCGAGCGTCACGCCCTATCCTGCCGAGAGCCTCAACGGCGTTTTCTCGGACATCGGAATGTTCCTTCTCGTCTTTTGCGATCTCAACCAGCATGGCAACCGCGGGCTTGGCCCGACTCCTGAACCTCCCCAATAACCGAATCACATAGGCCCGCGAGTCACTAAGCTCAGGTTCGGCCTTGTGCTTCGCTATGAATCGCATTAGCACGGACACGGCCTTGTCGGGTTCGCGCGCAAGCCTCGCGAGAGCGCCTGCGGCACCGCGATGGACCGAACTATGCGGGTGATCAAGCGCCTTGATTAGAGCCGGCACCACGCGCGGGTCGTCTTGGCCCAGATTCCCAAGCGCGTCGATGGCCCCGATCTTCATCAGCGCGTCTTCGGTTTCGAGGATCTCCAATAAGACCGGAACGGCTTGTCGGGCATTTGGTCCAAACTTCGCGAGGTTCATGGCCACAGGCCAACGAACCTCGTCCCCGGCCTTCTTATCTTTCAGCAAGCGGATGAGGCTGAGTAGCGCCGGTTCTGCAGCAGGGCCGATGGCGCCGAGAGCGTAGACGACCCGCACTCGCACTTCGGATTCTTCATCGTTCAAAGCGGCTATCAACGCCGGTATAGCCTTGCATGCGCCGGGGCCCATCTCATAGAGGCTATCGGCAGCCCCACAGCGTTCTTTGGCAGACTTGCCCCGTAGACCGTCAGCGAGCGCCATCGCCCTTTCATTTCGCTTGATATCCGGAATACAACTGGCGGCGCGCCGCGCGATTTCTGGGTCCATACTTGCCGCAGCGTGTCGCAACGCATCCAACGCCGGTGCCCCGATCTCGATCAATTCCTTGACCGATTCCTCCCGCTCAACAAAATTCTCGGAGCCGAGCAGGCGGACTAGGACATCGACTCGCTTCGCGACTGCGGCGGTATCAGCGCAAATCGTAGATGCCGGCAGAACGGCAATGACGAGGAGACAAACCGCCCAACGACGAGCGATCCGTGAAAGGACAAGGGATGAAAGGGTGTATCTCACGAGAGTCCGCTCCTGGATGACAGCAGTCGGATTGAGATAGTCAGTAGAGTACGGGACGTGCTCTTTCGCCATCGTTCACCCAGTTACGCCGGGTGCCATGACCACGGCTTTGCGTCGGCATAGGTGTAGCGTACCCATTCAGGACCAGACAGCCACCGGCAGCGATCCCCAATAGTTCCTCAGCGGCCCGACCATGCCCACGCAAAACCGTGGGCATGGCACCGGGCGGTGTCATTCGCGTGGGCTGTCTTCTGCAGCATCCGGTTCAGCCCGCGACCGCTTGGTGTTGCGCTTGGGCTTAGCCCGCCCCGCGAGCCACTTCTTGAACGAACTCTGACTCTCTGCGGAGCGCTGGCCGGCCAGCAGGTTGGCGACGCTGATATCCTCATCGAGGGCGGGCCAGTGAATGCCGCGTCCGCCACCGATTAGCCGCCAGGAACGCCGTTCCTTGACCGTGGCATGCGCCAGGCGCGGATACCAGGCCAGCGGCGCGCCGATGGTGCGGCCGTCGGCCAATTCTACC
>JBBRIK010000833.1:0-3701 GCA_038221045.1 Gemmatales bacterium | reverse complement strand
GGCAGCAGCCTTCAATCCAGTCAACACTGGACCATTCGGCACTCTCGTCAAGCCGAATCGAAAGTCGCCGGTGAGGCGGAGCAGCGCTGGATACCAGGGAGGATCAGAAATGACTGGCATCGGCAAAATGGTCGCGCCTACTTGACCCCTGTACGCGTACTCGAATCCCGAAGTTTTACCCGCCCCAACCTCGTCGATGACAAACCACTGTGCGAGGTAGACTGGACTCCCCGGCACGTCCTCCAGACCCACGATCCAAACAACCTCACCGACGGGGCCGCCAACATCAGTGAATGGGATCTTGTCGGACAGGACGCCGTATGGCGGTCCATCAAATTCCTCGACGCCATACTCCATCCGGACGGGCGTATGGAATTGAATCCAGTGTGCCATAAGGCCTCCCTTGACCGAAAGGAGAGAGAACAACCGACAGAGTACAGTTTATTCCGCCCTAGGCGGCAGAACAATCGTGGGATGAGAAACAGCCTTTGTCGCCGTCCGTGACGTTGGCGAGCGCCGGCGCAGCGAACGAGACGAACAGACAGAGACATAGCCGTTTCTTCCCTTGCAGACTCTCCTACCCCAGAGTACGTTCGAGGGTGGCGAGCGTCGGCATGGTGAGGACGCCCATCATTCCGACGCTAACTCCGTCTTCAGCTTCTCCAGGGGGGAAGCGAGGGCTTTTTCCAGCCGCAGCATCGCGTCGATCAGGGCGTCGTGGATCGCCGGCCATTTCGCCTCGTCGCTCCGGTATCCGCCGAGCGTGATGTTGAAAGCGATCCGGCAAGCCTTCTTGTCGTCGAGGCGCTGCCAGGACAACTCGCCTCCGAAGTCCCGCTCGATCTCCTTCTGTTGGGCGTGCAGCCGGTCGAAGCTGCGTTTGTTCTCCGCAACCTTTCCCGCACCACGGTCGATGTACAACTCGACCCGCCCCTCGTCCTGCTGGACGGCGTAGGCGAAGGACAACCCTCGCACGCCGGAGCCAGCTGCGAACCAACCGGACTCGCCGCTTGGAGTCACGTTGGCGTGTCGGGTGCCCTTCGCCTTGGGACGGTTGAGAAGTCCTGTCCAGAACCTCTGCCGCAGGCCGTACCGCTCGGGGGTGTGTTCCTGATCACTTTGTTGGCCATCTGACTGCATGACCTTCAGGATTGCCTCGCCCTCTTCCTCTCTTCCGACAAACTTGCTCCTTGAGTTGGCGAGTTGCTTGCGTGCGTCGGCAAGCGTGCGCGTTTTTCCGTCAGTCCCTTGGTACTGCCAGAAATTCCAGCCGTTCGCGTTCATGTCCCGCCCGGCGACGGATTTCAGTGCGGCCTGGGCAGCTCCCGAGCAAGCATCGTACCGTTGGCCCTGAAACTCGACGGCCCCGCCTGCGAGGAGGGTGGCCTCAAGCCTCGCTCCCTTGTAGACCCGGAATAGCTTCACGGGCGGGACGAGCAGGCCGGCCCGGATGATGTCCGCCAGCATCTCGCCGTGATCCCCGGTGGGAGAACTCCCCTCGTACTCGGGAGAGGAGTCAGCATCGGCTACCGTTTCCTTCGTGACGCTAGCGGTGGCAGTCGGTCCGGAAGTTGTGCTATCCGCCCACGCCTTGTTGAAGTCTGGGAACTTCTTCTTCAGTCGCTCCACCGTGGATCGCCACTTCGCCGCCGTCGGTTTGCAGATGGTGTTCTGGTTGCCGAAGAGTCCGGGTTCCTTAACGGCCTTTTCCAACGGGACGGTTTGGAGCCATTTGACAGGGACGAAGTATTCGCAGCGCTGTGGGTCAGAGAGGAACTGACGATGGTAGGTACGTCCTTGAAGAATGTCGAGCGCCTGCGCCTCCCCTCCGGCTGATGCGACTTTGAAGGATGTGGCGGGTTGTGCGCGGCCTGTCACGCGCCCCACGCCGATGAAACCGTGACCCGGTGACTTGACCCAGATGCGGTCGCCGGGGCTGAGGATATGCAATGACCTGCTGTAAAATGAGCCGCCGCCGGCGCAGATGAAGCCGTATTGCACTGCGTCGGCCCAGGAGCGGGCCTCACCGTCGCCGTAGTTGCAGTAGAACTCGCCGTTCCACGGTTCCTGGGGAACGACTAGGTCATCATCCAAGGTTTCGCTAGTGTTGTCGGTCTTCGATGTCGGAACAACCGCGACTTCCGGCGGACTGCGCTTACCGCCATCCGGGTCCGTAGGTGCAGGGTTGGCGCTCACGGAGGGGAGCTTCTCCGGGGGCGTTCTGGAGTCAATCCCTGTCTTTTCAGGCTGAGGCGGGACGGGCGGAGGGGACGGCGACGGAGGCGGAGACACTAGCCGCTCCAATCGCTGAACTAGCGCGCCGGCATCGGGGAGTCTCTTCTCCAGTCTACTTGTCAGGCATCGGGCCAATACCTCGACTTCATCCGCCTCTAGTCCACGTTCCATGACCTCCTCGCGCCATTCGCTCGGTAAGGCCATCAGGCCGAGGTCGCCGGTCAGCAACTGATACCAGATGACGCCGAGCGCATATACGTCGTCGCGTGGGTCTGGATGTGCCCCCTGGATCTGCTGCGGAGAGGCATACAAGGGCGAGTAGGCACCCTGAACCGCCGACACCTGCGAGTATCCGGTCGCAGCCCGGCGTGTTCCCTCGATTGCTTGTTCCGCCACCACTCCGCCGATACCGAAGTCGGTGATGCGGAGCTTGACCCCTTCTGGCGTTTTCTGGCAAAGGACGTTCGCCGGCTTGAGGTCGCGATGGACGACCGGGGGCTTCAACCTGTGGGCGAAGCTCATTGTCCGGGCCAGACGAAGCATGATCTTCTGAACAGTCGCGGGCTCCATCCCGGCAGGGTTCCGTTGAAGCTGCCCGAGGAGCAAGCCAGACAGGTCGCCCCCCTCGATGAATTCGTATTCCAGGCAAGGCGGGTCAGCGGAGAGGTAAGTGTTCAGCAACTTGACGATGCCAGGCATGTCGCCCTGACTCTTCACCTGGTCGAGAATTCCCGCCTCGTGACCGAGCAAACGGTCCTTCGCTGTCGGGTCGAGGCAGAACTTGAGGGCTACCGGAGCCTGATGTTGAAAGCGGAAGTTCTTGGCCTTCCAAACCTCGCCGAATCCGCCGATACCTAGCAACTGGACCAGTTCCCGATCAACGTTCGCGATGGGCCGGTCGCCCGGTTTGAAGCGTGGCAAGCGTGTCGGCAGGAACGGTAATAGGTCTCCGGCCTTCTGAAGCCCACGGCTCGAAGGGACGGTGACGCCACGCGGATCGTCGCTTCGTTTGAGCGATGACCGAACCACGCTGGGCATCTGGTTGAGATAGGTTTCGAGTTGGACCTGAACCTCTCTCGGTCGGTCCCCTGCTACTTCCTGGACGATAGCCTTCGCTTGTTCCTTTACCTCATCCGGGGGTGCCTGGACGAGCGCCTGCACGTCGGCTTTTCGCTCTGTCTCGCTCCGCGCTGCCCCCCAGCCAGACCAGATGTCCTTGGCCATGTTGGGCAGAACGTCCATAGCGAAATCACCGGCAACCCCGAAACCCACGGCATTGAGGGCAGCCTTGGCGACGAACTTGAACAGAGCGAGAGGAGTTTTCATGGTGGGGTTGCCAACAAAACGGAGCGACGAACAGAGGCGCTCCAGGAACCCCGGCCAAGGGGCAGACAGAACAGCACCTGGCCGTGGCCCCCTTCCGGGGGCGGCCAAGGCCCACCATAAGTATGAATACCCAGGACAAT
>JBBRIK010000832.1:0-3704 GCA_038221045.1 Gemmatales bacterium | reverse complement strand
CTTGGCGTCGCGGGGCTGGCGGCGGGCATCGAGTACGTCGTCGAAAATGGCATCGAGCGGATTCGCGAACACGAGGCCGCCCTAATGGAGCGGTTGTGGCAGCGGCTGGATGAGTTGCCGGGTTTCGAGGTGTTCGGCCATCGAGACGCCAGCCGTCGCGTCGGCACACTGAGCTTTCGCTGTGAGATGCTGGCGGCGCCCGAACTGGGCGGCATCCTCGATCAAGCGTTCGACATCGCCGTGCGGCCGGGACTGCACTGCGCTCCGTACATCCATCGTGCGCTCGGGACGTTCCCTGACGGGACGGTGCGCGTCAGCCCGGGACCGTTCAGCACCGAGGCGGACATCGATCGGCTCGCGGATGCCCTGGGGGAGATCGCTTCCTGATCCGCCGCTTGCGGCTTTGCATAGACCTGCAAAGCCGCAAGCGGCAACGGGTCAATTCGGACGCACGACCCACTCGCGGAAGCGCTTGCTGACGATATCGACCTTCACTTCCGCCGCCGTCAGCGCTTGCTCCATCGTCTTCTTGTCCTCGTTCTCGCCGGGCTTGAAGCCCTCGATCAGCGACAGGAACTTCATGCGGCCCGGTCCGTGAGCGAGAAAGTCCGCCAGCGCGGGATTGAGGATCGACGGCTCGTCGCCGTCCAGCACGGCGTTCCAGACGTCCTGGGCGGTTCGCTTCTTGGTGGTGACCAGACGGGTCGCCTCACGCCGGTCGGCCTTGACGGCGGCCTGGTCCGGCGCAACGCGATAGTAGGTCGCCCGGCCGAAGCCGTTGACCAGCCAGTAGGGCAGAATCGTGCTGATGCCGGCCTTGCGCTGGAGCATCAGCGAGGCGACCTGCTGGGCGGCTTGCACCTCGACGGGAGGATCGGTTTTCTCGCGCGGCGGAGCGCCGGCGACGTGCAATTTATCGTCCGCGGCGGAGAAACTCCCCTTCGCCTGTCCCAGCGGGCGGCGTTTCTCGACCCGGCGAATGAAGGGGTCCATCTGATCTGCCTCGGGCAGCAGGTAGACCGTGACGTGTCCCTTGAACGGCACGTCCTTGGGCTGATAGATCGACTTGACGACGTGTTCGTACTGCTTTTCGAGGAGTTCGCCATGCTCCTTCAACTTCTCCTCCATCGCCTTCGGAGCGATCAGGAGAAAATGAGTCGTCGAGGCCATGACGTGCGGGCCGCCCTCGATGCGGTCCCAGTTCTCCTTCGCCGCGGTTTTCCGGGCTTCGAGAGGATCGGGCTTGTCGTCGGCGCGCACGGCGGCCGGCAGCAGGGACAGGGCCAACAATCCTGACAGCAAGGCGTTTCGCATGATTCTCCCCTTGGCGATGGACGGCGTATTCCTCGGATTATACCGGCAGCCGCGCGAGAGGAGAAATAAAACCTTCCGCGTCGGCGTCTGTCCTGGTGGATATCATGAGCGCAGGAGTTGACCCCGCCCGTCTTCACTCGACGAGAGGAGATCCCGGATGAAGATTCATACTGCTTTGGCCCTGCTGCTGTGCGTGAACCTGTCGCAAGCACAGGCTCAGACTTCCGAGAAGGTCGTCAAGATCAACGCCGTCGCCGACAAGCCCGACGAGGCCGGCAACCAGACGCTGACCATCACGCTTGACATCGACAAGCCCTGGCACCTGTATGCCAACCCCGTCAACAATGACATGCTGACCCCCACCCAGACGACGGTGAAGTTCACAAGCAAAGTCGAGGCGAAGATCACCTATCCGTCGGGCAAAGTCGTCAAGCACAAGGACGGCGATTACAACGTCTACGAGGGTAAGGTCGTCATCAAGGCCCAGGTGAAACGCGCCCCGGGAGACACTTCGTCCCTTAATTTCAGCATCAAGGTTCAGGCGTGCAACGAGGACAGTTGCCTGCTTCCCTCGACGGTGAAGAAGTCCATCCCCTGAGGCGCTGTCTTACCGCTTGCGGCTTAGCGGTCTTCCTCCGCTAAGCCGCAAGCGGCAAGACAGACACCGTTCCTCCCTCCCCACCACTGAGCACTTCCATGCGAGCCATTCGCTTCCTCCCCGTGGCCGTCCTTGTCGCGAGTCTGCTGAGCGTGGCGGCCGACAAGCCGGCCGTGAAGGACCCCAAACCGCGCAAGGCGAATCGCCTGGCGCGGGAGACGAGTCCCTACCTGCTTCAGCACGCCCACAACCCCGTCGAGTGGTTCCCCTGGGGCGAGGAAGCGTTCGCCAAGGCGAAGAAGGAGGGCAAACTCGTCTTCCTCTCGATCGGCTACAGTTCCTGCCACTGGTGCCACGTCATGGAGCGCGAGTCCTTCTCCGACGAGGCTGTCGCGAAGGTGCTCAACGAGCTGTTCGTGTGCATCAAGGTCGATCGCGAGGAAAGGCCGGACATCGATCAGATTTACATGAGCGCCCTGAACGCGATGGGATCGAACGGCGGCTGGCCGTTGTCGATGTTCATGACGCCGGAGGGCAAGCCCATCGTCGGCGGCACCTACTGGCCGAAGGAGGACAGTGAGGAAGATGGCAAGAAGCGCAGAGGCTTCCTCGGCGTTCTGAAGGTCGTCAATGAGACCTGGAAGGAGAACAAGAAGGAAGTCCTCAAACAGGCCGATGGAGTTGCCGAGGCGACCGTCCGCGAGTTGACCGGTCTCAACCGCGTCGTGCCGATCTTCGACATGGATCGCAAGATTGTTGCTGAGGCCGTGGACACACTCATCGAGACGTTCGATCAAGAGCACGGCGGATTCGGTTCTCCCGCGCGGAGTTTCCAGGGGACGAAGTTTCCGGTGCCTCCAAAACTGCTGTTGCTACAGGAAGAGTCGCAGCGCGGCTCGAAACCGGGGACGCGGGCGCTCGACGTCACCTTGCGTCAGATGGCGCGCGGCGGCATTTACGATCAACTCGGCGGCGGCTTCCATCGCTATTCCACCGAGCGGACCTGGACGGTGCCTCACTTCGAGAAGATGCTCTACGACAACGCTCAACTCGTCGAGGTCTACGCGCTGGGATTCAAGCGGACCAAGAACCCCCTCTATGGCCGGGTCGTCCGCGAGACGCTCGGGTTCATCGAACGCGAGATGACCTCGCCGGAGGGCGTCTTCTACTCGGCCCTAGACGCCGACAGCGAGGGCGAGGAGGGCCGATTCTACGTCTGGACCTCGAAGGAGTTGGCCGAGGTGCTGCCGGAGAAGGCCGACCTCAACCTGCTGCACAAGGTCTACGGCGAGGGCGGTACCAACTTCGAGGGCAACTATCGCATCCTTCGCCTCAAGCGACCGCTCGCCGAAATCGCCGAGGAGATGAAGCTGACCGAGGAGGAGTTGCTGAAGAAACTGGAGCCGATCAAGCAGAAGTTGCTCGCCGTCCGCGCCAAGCGCATCCGCCCCTTCCTCGACACGAAAGTGCTGACGGCCTGGAACGGGCAGATGATCGCCGGTTACGCGGTCGCGGGCCAGATGCTGGAGGACAAGAAGTACATCGCCACGGCCAGCAAGGCAGCCGAGTTCCTGCTCGCGAAGATGCGGACAAAGGACGGGCGACTGCTGCGGACCTATGGGGCCGCACCGGGACAGAAGGCCGAGGCGAGGCTGGCCGGGTATCTCGACGATTACGCCTACCTGGTGCATGGCCTGCTCTGTCTGCACGACGCGACGGGAGAGAAGAAGTGGCTCGATGAGGCGAAGAGCCTGACCGATGTGATGGTGAAGTTCCATCAGGATGAGAAAAT
>JBBRIK010000831.1:0-3707 GCA_038221045.1 Gemmatales bacterium | reverse complement strand
CATCGAGGCGTAGAGTCCCATGCGGAAGCCCGGCGTCTCCTTGTCGCTCAGCCAGGACGCGACCTTGTCGGCCGGCACGCTATCGGCCATGTGGCGGAAGTCTTCGTAGGAAGCGTTGCCGAATTCCCGGAGCGCGTCGTTGGCGATGTCGAGATCGGGGTGCTGCAAGTAGCCGAAGAAATAGGTGAGGCGGTCCGGCATCTTCTTCTTCTGGACGCCGAGAGAACCCTTCAGATATTTCGGCATGTCGCCGCTCTTGACGGGCAGACCGCGATAGCCATCGACCGTGCCGCGAAAGAGGTCGCAGAAGATGAGATATTTGTAGTTGGGGGCTGCTTGCAGATACTTGGACAGGGTGACGCTCTTCTTGTCGTTGACGAACGGATTCCCCTTGACGATGCCGTTCTCGGGATCCAGCACCAGGTCCGTCGCACCCTTGGTGAAGCCATCGGTGCCAGGATTGTCCAGGCGAGCGTTCTTGAGTGTGCCATACACCACGAACAGTGCGAGATCCATCTCCTGAGACAGCGTCACTCCGGACGCGCCGCAGAAGGGACAGGCGGGAGCGGGTGCTGGGGTAAGCAGCAGGGCCGCGACAAGCAGAGCGATGGGCAGGAGGGAGAGTCGGACAGGTCGGCCAGTCATCGGGGGAACTCCTCACGTCCAGAAGCGGGCGAACGTCGCCGCGAACTGTGGCACTCGCCGGCGCGCTCTACTGGGTATTATGTGCCGTCCCCCCGGTCAAGAGCAAGTCATCAACGGGGGAAGTTTCGGAAAAGACCGGTCCACACTCTGGTCCCGAAAGCTCCAGGCGGGTCAGCCGGGTCAACGTCATTCGCCCCAACTCGGAGATCGGCTGCGATCATCGTTTAGGCCCGCCTGGCAGAGTGGGAGCAGTGGACAGGCGATCCATATTACGGTGTATCTTGAGTCTCAACTTGCTGTTACGTTATGTTACTCCCAGCGCCGAACTTTCGGCGCTGAAGGTTCGGCGCTCCGAAGTGGCCGAAACGATGATCGCAGCCCGGAGATCGACCGGACCATCAACCTCGGTCAGGTGCCGGCGAGCCTTGCCTTCGGAAGTGGCGGACCCGCGCGGCCCGCGCACGAATTCCGTCAGGACAATCTCTTCGTCCACGGGTTCAACGTCGGCCTGGAGATCAGTTATTAAGATGTTTGAAGGAAGAAGGTGAGGGAGGAGGACGATTTCCAAATCGTCCTCCTCCCTCCGATTGACTGTCTGTGGAACCTCATCCCCGCTTCAATCCGCGTACGGATTCGCGGGACGATCGACGATTTCGACGAGATCGTCAGGCTTCGTGTCCTTTGACGGAAACAGGATCAGCGTCGGCACCATCTCGCCGGGGTTGCGTTCTCCGGGAGAGAAGAAGATTCGCCCGGTCACCTTCACCCATTTTTTCCGCCGTGCCTGCACGTCGAGCCGTTCTCCCGTCCAGTTCGGCGCGATCTTGATGACCGCGTTCAGGGGGAGGGCGTCGGCGGCGCAGCAGTTCATCTTGAAGCGAACCAGACCGAAACGCGACGAATCGTTTGATGCCACAAACATCCCGACGATCGTTACCACCTTGCCGCTGAAGTATTGCCGGCGAGCGGCCGTGAAGGCTGCTTGCTCCAACTCGCTGAAGCGAACGTCCTGCAAGATCACTTCCGGCGGCGTCAGTAGCGAGGCGGCAAGTAACGGGGCAGGGGAGCCGGCACTGCTCCCCAGTCCCGCGAGACTCGTCATCCTCAATTCCTCGAAGTGCACATCGCGAACACCCTGATCGCTATACTGCGCGCTGAAACCGTCGTTCGGGAGGTTGAGCAGGAACAGCACGACGGGCAACATCAGCACCGTGTAGCGCCATGGCGCCCATCCGTGATCGTGTCCATGATCGTGATCGTGGTCGTGATCATGGCCGTGAGAGTGTTCCTTGGGAGCGCTGACGGGTAGCCCCAGTGACACTCCCGCGGCTGGCTTCTCGCCATGCTCATGATCGCAGGGGCCGTGGTCATGGTCGTGATGATGGTGGCCATGATCGTGAGCATGCTCGTGATCGTGGTCGTGATGATGATGCTCGTGCCCGGCCCCCACCTCGCCGGCCATCTTCCACAGGGCCACGGCTCGGATAGCGACGAGGATCAGCAGCGTGACGCCGCCGGCCAGCACATAAGCGTGAAATCGCGGATCGAGAATGATCTTCAGCATCGTCTGGCGGACATACAGGATGACGGCAATACCGCCGATCGCGCCGCACAGGGCGATGCTGAAGATCTGATCGAGAAAGTAGCTCTCGTCGGCTTCGTGAGAGTGCGCCATGAGATACCTCTTCTTTCCCTGTTCAGGGTTTCGAGACACTGGGGAGAGGGGCCGGTTCCACCCCCATGAAGCCCACGCCAAACGTCTCCCATATTAGATGCAGGGCCAGACAGTACAGAAACACCTGAATGATGACGGACAAGATGATGGTACGTATCAGTTTCGGCCTGAAGACGCGCGTGTACATGAAATAGAGCTTGAAGTCCATCATGGGTCCGAGGACGAGGAACGACAACTTCGCGGCCGGCACCAGTTTCGTGAAGCTGGCGGCGACGAAGGCGTCCGCTTCGCTGCACAGGCAGAGCAGGATGGCGACGCCCATCATCAGCAGGATGGCAAGAATCGAATAGTTGCGCGACAGTTCTTCGATGCGATCGTGCGTCAGCCAGAGGCGGACGGTCGCGGCCAGGAGCGCTCCCAGACACAGATAGACGGTGATGTCGATGAAGTCGTGCAGGGCCGTCTCGGAGATGTTCGACAGCCGCTTGAAAACTGGTTTATTGACCTCCACATTGTCCTCGACCGTGGAAGGAGTGGCCAACGGCTTCAGGAGCGAGTCGCCGTGCTTCTCGTAGAGGCGATCGACGATCATCGCCGTCGTGACGGCGATGATGTATCCCAGACCGACGCGCAGGGCGACCATCCAGTACGCGGTGAGTTGGTAATTGAACTGGCCGGTGGGCTTGAAGTTCGAGAAGGCGACATACGTCGAGAGGATGACGACGACATTGATGATCGGCCCCGCGAGCAAGTAGGCGATGCAGCAGGACAGCGGCAATCCCTTGCGGAGCAGACGCCGCATGACGGGAATGATGCCGCACTCGCACATGGGGAAGGCGAGTCCGAGCAGTCCGCCGATGGCGATGCCGAAGGTTCGGCTACGAGGGAGGATGCGAGCGATAAGTTTTTGCGGCAGGAATTCCTCCAGGACTCCGGCCAGCACGGCCCCCAGAACGATGAAGGGCATGGCCTCGTAGAGGATGCTCGTAAAGGTGAGGATGTAGTCCTTGATGTAGTTGAAGTAATCGTTGTCCACTTTCACGCCTCGGGGGTTCGCGTCCTCTTCCTCTATTGTCCGGAACGCGCGACGGAGATGCAAGGGCGGGGTAGGTCCGGCGAGCCGAGCCGGACTCTTCCGCAGTGCCGCTCGGCTCGCGGCACCTACTTCAACGCCGCACCGATGTCTCGCGGTAGGTCCCGCGAGCCGAGCCGGACTCTTCCGCAGTGCCGCTCGGCTCGCGGCACCTACTGGCGGCAGGGCAGGGGAGGGCGGCTCAGTTCTTTCGCAGTACTCGTCGGACGAGAAGCGAGCCGGCAAACAACAGGACGCTGAGAACGACCATGATGCCGCCCACGTCGAAGCTGAGAGGCTCACCGCTGCGCGCGG
>JBBRIK010000830.1:0-3713 GCA_038221045.1 Gemmatales bacterium | reverse complement strand
AAGGAGATTACCCGACCGGACAAAAAGCTCCAAAGAACTACAAAAAGAACATGCGGATCGTTTTCGACGAAGAACTCCCTGCATGGAACTACCGTGCCGTTCCGTCGAAACAGGGAAGTTAATAAATTACACATCCTAAGTAAAGAAGTAGTGCGTCTTTACAAGGAAGGAGAGCCGCCGCTACCGCTGCTGTGTCTGCCCAAATTGGGATTCCACGAACCGAACGAATATGCGATCTTCCCTTGAGACTTCTGGGCACCACCTTGTCAAGACGATCCGCCGGGGGGCTGCGATCATCGTTTCTGCCAGACTGGCAGTTGTGGACAGGCGTGCCGTACTGTCGGTGTATCTTGATACTTGAGGGGTTGTTGCGCTGTTTCAAACTCAGCGCCGAACTTTCGGCGCTCCGAAGTGGCCGAAACGATGAGCGCAGCCCGCCTGGGAAATGGAGATTGTGCGTTACCATGGATAGCTCAATCGAAACGTATGTCGAGAGCATCCTGGATTACCTGAAGAGTTCAGTCGTTCTGAACCCCTTCGAGGTGATCCCTGTGGATCAATCGCTCCTGGAGTCGGGCGTTCTCGATTCGTACGGAATCATGGACCTGATAACCTTCATCGAGAGGGAATTCGGACTGACGATCCCCAACGAGGACATCACCAGGGAGAAGATGGGATCCATTCGCAAGATGGCCAGCTACATCGGGGCGCGAAGGAGGGTGGCCGCATGATCGATACATCCATTTGCGCGCGCTGCGTACTCCCCGCCTCGTTCCCCAACATCAGCTTCGATCGGGAAGGAATCTGTTGCTTCTGCTCCAGGCCGGAAGCGGCATCGCAGACCCAGTTCGACGCTCGCCAGCGGCTAGAATTCGAGCAGATCGTTCGCACCAACAAGGGCAAGTCGGCTTACGACGCGCTCTGCTGCTACAGCGGCGGCAAAGACTCGACCTACATGCTGAAGATGATGGTTCACGAACTCGGCCTTAACGTCCTGGCTTTCACCCTCGACAACGGCTTCATCACCCCCCAGTCCAAGCAGAATATCCTGAAGGTCATCGACATTCTCGAGGTCGATCACCTGTTCTTCAAGCCCGCGCGGGCCTTCATGACGCGCATGTACAGGGAAGCCATCTTCGGCGACCTCTACAAGGCTCGCGACAACTTCATCACGCGCATCAGCGATGTCTGCCTGTCGTGCATTTCGGTGGTCAACACGACGGCGGCGCGCCTGGCCCTGCAATACCGCATTCCGATGATCTTCGCCGGCTTCACGCCCGGGCAAATCCCCCGCGCGATCATCAAGAACAACCACCGCTTCTACCGCGAGACCTACCATCAGCACCGGGACCACTTGCAAGGGTGCCTGGGCACAAAGGCCGAACAGTACCTCGACCTGCCCGACGATTCGTTCATCATTTATCAAATGTCGCCCTACCTCGTCTTTGAAAAATCCGAGGCGTTCATCCTCGAAGCGATCCGATCGCTCGGCTGGGTTCACCCGGAGAACCTTGACGGCTGCACGTCCAACTGCGCCCTGAATGCCGTGGGCAACATGTGTCACGAGAAGAAATACGGCTTTCACCCTTACGCCCTCGAACTCAGCAAGCTCGTCCGCAAGGGACTCCTCTCCAGAGACGAGGCGTTGCAAAAGATTACGCTCCAGGTCGAGAAGCCTGTGGTCGAAGAATCGCTCGTCCAGCTCGGCGTCAACATGCGCGACATCCAAGCTCTGGCCGGAAGGTGAATCGGGCCATGTGTGGAATCATCGGTTGCGTCCAGCCTTTGTCCTGTGACAGCGAATCCCTGGGCCGGGCGATGCTCGAACAGATTCGCTACCGCGGTCCCGACGCGGGCTACCTTCATTTCGAGGACAGGGCGTTCCTGGGAGTTCGCCGGCTGGCGATCGTCAACGTCGAGCATGGAACCCAGCCGACCTTCACCGCGGACGGCAACCTCGTGGCCGTATTCAACGGGGAGATCTACAATCACCGCGCGCTCCACCGGGAATTGACCGGGGCCGGATTTCCCCTGCGTGAAGGGTCCGACGCCGAGGTCATTCCCCACGCCTACGAAAAATGGGGGCTCGATTTTGCCAGCCATTTCAACGGCGACTTTTCCATCGCCCTCTGGGACGGGCGGAACAAACAACTGATCCTGGCGCGCGACCGGCTGGGAATCAAGCCCCTCTTTTACACGCGCGCCGGCGGCGCGTTGCTGTTCGCCTCCGAAGTCAAGGCCCTGTTCGTCCACCCGGACGTGAAGCGGCAGCTCGACCCCCGTTTCCTGGCCCAGGTGTTCACGTTCTGGACCGGCCTCGACACCAGCTCAGCGTTCGAGGGGGTGAGGCAGGTCGAGGCAGGATCCGTCCTCGTCTTCGACCAGAACGGTTTCCCGGTCGCCACACATAAGTACTGGGATATTCCCTACCGGGACAGCGTGTCCCCCTTCCGCGGTGACTTCGCGACCTGTCAGGAGGCCTTCCGCGCGGAGCTGCGCCAGTCCGTCGCTCTGCGGCTCCAGGCCGACGTCGGGGTCGGCACCTACACGAGCGGCGGCATCGATTCCGCAGTCATCAACGTTCTCGCGTACAAGGACCTCGGGCACAAGAACACGCAGACCTTTTCGGTGACCTTCGCGGACAAACTCTTCGACGAGAGCGAGTACCAGCGCCTGGTGACGCGTTCCCTGAACCTCGAGTCCAACGAGGTCCGCTGCACCGCGGACGACATCTACACGAATTTCCCGCAGGTTGTCTACCACGCCGAATCGCCCCTGTTCCGTACGGCCCCGGTGCCGATGTTCCTCCTCAGCCGTTGCGTCGCGGAGCGGGGCATCAAGGTGGTCCTGACGGGCGAGGGCTCGGACGAGATCACCTGGGGGTACGACATTTTTCGCGAGGCGAAACTGCGCCGCTTCTGGTCGCGCCAGTCTGAATCCTGGGCGCGGCCGCAGCTCTTCAAGAAGCTCTACGCCTATTTGCCGCAGTTCCAGAATCAGCGGTACTTCCAGCTGCTGGTCGATTTCTTCCGCAAGGACATGGACCGGACCGACGCCCCACTCTACTCGCACCAGACGCGCATCGCCAACTCGAGCGCCGGACACGGCTTCTTCGGTCCCGCGTTGAAGGAGGCCCTGCGGGAGGCGCCTCCGGAGCAGGCGCTCATCGACTCGCTGCCGCCCGACTACGGGCAGCGTTCGCTGCTGGAGAAATGCCAGTACCTGGAAATGCGAACCTTGCTCCAGGGCTACCTGCTCAACTCGCAGGGTGATCGCATGCTGAGCGCGCACGGCGTCGAGGGACGGTTTCCTTACCTCGATCATCATGTCATCGAGTTCCTGGCAAGTGTACCCGAGCGATTCCGCCTGCGCGGGCTCCAGGACAAGGCCATCCTGCGCGAGACGTTCCGGCGCGACCTGCCGCCGGGCATCAGCGACCGTCCCAAGTTCGCCTTTCGTGCTCCCGAGTTGGGAGTCTTCGTCAAGGATCCGGAGGGCGTTGTCGCCTCCCACCTCGACGCCCGTGCCGTCCGCGACGCCGGGATGTTCGATCCGGAGGCGGTGCAGCAATTCCGTCGGCGACTGGACAGAACGGCCAGTTCCGCACCCCCCGCCACATCATCCGGCTCATGGTGGAACTCGCCGAACCCAGGCCCGATTCGACGATCGCCGATCCCGCCTGCGGCACCGCCGGGTTCCTCGTCACGGTGATG
>JBBRIK010000829.1:0-3715 GCA_038221045.1 Gemmatales bacterium | reverse complement strand
TGTAGTCGCCCTCCTTGACGTTGACGCCGATTTCCGTCAACGGCGAACGCAGTTTGCGGTCCCAGTTCGCCCCCTTGAGGACCTTCTCGATCTTGTAGTATCCCGTTTCCTTGTCGCGCTTCAGTTCCGCGCCGAGCAGGCCGAGCGGGATGCGCGACGGGGCCGGCATCTCGCCGCCGCCGACATAGGCGTGACCGCAGTTCAGTTCCGCGATCATCTCGCCGATGATGTAGCTGAGGTCCGCCCGATGGTTGACGTGTTCCACCAGCGGCGCGTAGCGCTCGCGCATCGCCTTCCAGTCCACGCCGTGCATGTCGGGATCGTAGAAGAAGTCGCGCATCTGACGCCAGCATTCGTTGTAAATCTGCTTCCACTCCGCCTTGCGATCCAGCTTCACCTGCATCCCCGACAGGCTCAGCGCCTTGCCGATGCTCGCGGCCCCCTTCGGAAGGTCGATGATGCCATACTTGCCGTCCTGGCTGATAAGCATCTTCTTGCCGTCGGCCGAGATTTCGTAGCCGGGGATGCTGCCGTGGCTCGTCTCCTTCTGCGCGGACAGATCGTACGAAACGAGCGACCCCTTGCGGGTGTAGTAGACGGTCGAACCGACCGACTGCAGATTGCTGTAGTTCGACACCGCGATCGGCAAAGCCAGCAGACGCTCCTTGATGCCGTCGAGGTCGATCTTCACCGCCGTTCCCTTGTCCGCGGCCGGCTCTTTCTTCGGCTCATCGCCCTTGGGTTTTTCGGAGGCCGCCGTCTCATCGCTCTTCGGCTTGAAGGGACTGGGAACGTCCTTCGTCAGCGTGACGAAATAGATGCGCGAGGTCTCCTGATAGGCGTGGTTCCATTCCGTCGAACTGTAGATCGGATTGAAATCGCGGTTGGAGACGAAGAACAGATACTTGCCGTCGCCGGAGAAGCACGGAGACGAGGACGAGAACCACCCGTCCGTGACGACGGTCTTTTTGTCCTTCTCCAGCGAGTAGATGCAGACGTTGTTCATCGTCTCATCTTCGGGCCGGGCGAAGGTCACCCACTTGCTGTCGGGCGACCAGGCATACTGCCGGATCTCGAACGCCTTGGCGTGATCGACCAGCGTGACCTTCTTCGAGGCCACATCGACGAACTGCAAACGCTGCTTGCGGTCACTCCAGAGGATCTTCTTGCTGTCGGGCGACCAGAGCAGTTCGTACTTGTAAACGTCGCCGCCCGACGTGATTGCTTGCGGCTTGCCCTTGCCGTCCTGCGCGAGGATGCAGATCTCTTCCTCTCCCGAGGCGTCGGAGATGAAGGCGATGTGCTTGCCGTCGGGTGACCATTTCGAGTTGCGCTCGTGGACGCCTGGCGTCTGCGTCAGGTTGCGCGTCGGCCCACTGTCCGCCGGCACGGTGAAGACGTCGCCGCGCGCTCCGAACAGGGCGCGTTTGCCGTCGGGAGCGATCTCGAAATTGGTCACATGTTTGCCGACGTCGAGGAGCGTTTCCCGGCCGGCGCTCTCGTCTTCGAGGATGCGGATCGGCACCTTGGTCGTCTTGGCCGTCTTTGTATCGTGGCGATAGATCCAGCCGCCGTTCTCGAAGACGATGCCGCCCTTGCCCAGCGAGGGGAACTTGACGTCGAAGTCCTTGAACTGCGTCAATTGCTTCGTCGATTTGTCTTCGAGGCTGTAGACGAACAGGTTCATCCGCCTGTTCTCATCGCGGTCGGAGAGGAAATATATCCTGTCGCCATCCCACATGGGAATGATGTCCTGGGCCTGGTTCTTGACGATCTGTTCGGTCTTCTTGCTCTCGAAATCATAAACCCAGATATCGTCGGCCATGCCGCCGCGATAGCGTTTCCAGGTGCGGAACTCGCGAAAGACGCGGTTGAAGGCGAGTTTCTTGTCATCCGGCGAGAAGGAGCAGAAGCCGCCGCGCGGCAACGGCAGCGGCTCGGGCAGTCCGCCGTCGATGGGTACCAGATAGAGCTGGCCGATGAAGTCGTTGAAGGAGCGCATGCGCGAGCGGACGATGATGTGTTTGCCGTCGTTCTTCCAGCCGATGACGAGGTTGTTCGGGCCCATGCGATCGGAGACGTCGTCGCGGCCGAGCGTGGCCGAGTAGGTCAGTCGTTTCGGCTTGCCCCCTTCGGAGGGCATGAGATAAACCTCGGTATTGCCGTCGTACTGCCCGGTAAAGGCGATCCACTTGCCGTCGGGCGAGAACCGCGGAAACATCTCGAAGCCTTCGTGCGTCGTCAAGCGTCGCGCGATGCCGCCCTCAGAGTCCACGGAGTAGAGATCGCCGGCGTAGGTAAAGACGATCTGCTTGTCGTGAATGGCGGGAAAACGAAGCAGGCGCGCTTCCTGTGCCGGAACGATAGCGGCGACGAGAAGCAGGAACGCCAGGGAGAGACGGAAACGATGCATGAAGGACCTCCAGGAGTTGGACCGCTTGCGGCTTAGCGTTCTGCTTCGTGAGTACAGGTCACCGTCGTCGTAATGCCGCCGCGCGGGGTGAAGGTGCCGACGATCCGGCAACGGCGCGGGGCGCATGCCTTGACGAAGTCGTCGAGCAGTCGATTGACGACGGTTTCGTAGAACGCGCCCTCGTTGCGATAGCGCTGCAA
This sequence comes from Gemmatales bacterium, assembly GCA_038221045.1. GTDB lineage: Bacteria > Planctomycetota > Planctomycetia > Gemmatales > Gemmataceae > JBBRIK01. Next base: position 1,102 of record JBBRIK010000829.1, on the reverse strand, counting down.
ATAGAGTTTGAGCGACTTCAGCTCGACGCACGATTGATCGGGGACGTAGCTGTAGGTGATGCTGCCGAAGTCGGGCTGGCCGGTCTTGGGACAGAGACTGGTGAACTCCGGACAGACGATGTCGATGGTGTAGTCGCGTCCGGGATTGGGATTGGCAAAGGTCTCGAGTTGGTCCGCCGAGGGGGCATCCGACTGATTCACGGTCATTCCTCACGCTGCACGGGCGACCATTTCATTCTAGGGATCAACCCGTTTCGCCGCGAGCCTGCGGCGGACGCTTCGAGCGGCAAATCGGGGCAAATGGACGCGTCGTGTCTTTATCGCGGAGCGCGAAAGGCGCTGCGAGCTACAATGAGCGTGTGGGTCGAGTTCGTTCATTGCTTCGGTGCGACACCCCCGGCTTGCCCAAAATGCGTCCGCGGTGCGCGCCCAAAGCCTTCCACTGAGCATCGCAAGACCCTGCTTTTCTCTTGCGTGCCTGACCTCGGAGGCGCTACACTCAAACTCAACCAGACGAGCGCGTCGGAGCCCTCGCCAATGCGGTTTTGTTTTTCGGAGTATCGTCCCATGGGCGTCTTCCTGAACCTCTCCGTTGTGGCACTGCGTCAACTCGTCAGTGGCGCGTGCAGTGTCGTCGGCATAAGCGCGGGCGGAGAGAAGGTTGTCGAGATTCTCACGAACCGCTTCACCGATCAGAGTCAGAGGCTGACGACCGCCCTCCAGAACGCCAATGAACGAGCGTGGAAATCGCTGGAGATCGCGCTTGGGGGCGAGTCGTTCTGGGAACGAATCAAAGGCAAGCTCGCGAACGCGGAGGATCAGGCATTCCGGGAGCAAGTGCGAGCCTTCCTTGACGCATCGCCTCTGAAGAACGTCAAGTCCGAGCATCTCCCGAAGTTGCAAAAAGCGCTGGAAGAGTTGCGGACAGCCCGCTCACGGGGCTTGTTGACCGGCAGTTCCCTGTCTCCAGCGGAGCTGGCTCAACAGGCGGGTGGGTTCGCTCGTTTCAACGACCCGCAAGCCGTTATCAATGAGGAGTGGAACTTCGTCAATGGGATCGCTCGCGAACTGCAACCGAGCTACCCGTTCTTGTGTCAGGTGC
>JBBRIK010000828.1:0-3718 GCA_038221045.1 Gemmatales bacterium | reverse complement strand
ATCGGGATCAAGATTGTCCTTCTCTACTGCCTCATCTCCGCCGGTCGGGGGCTCGGCAACGGCTGGTTGGCTGAGGCACAGGGTGTTGGTACGTCGGCACATCCAAGCATGACCGCTTTCGATGTCATGGGTGGGGCCTTGATTTTCATGATGCTGTGCTGGCAGATTCCCAAGCTATTCGCCGCGGTGCTTGGGGGCGCCCCTGCCCTAACTGGAGGAGATCTGATCTCGACAGGCGTAATGGTCGCAAGCGCCGGCGTTGCGGTGGCGTCCGCGGGAACATCAGCCGTAGGCGCGCTGGCTGGAGGCGCATCAGCTCTTGCCGGAACAGGATCGGCCGCAGCGGCAGGAAGTTCAGGCTCAAGCGGCGTGGCTAGCAGCGTGGCGGGTGTGAGTGCCGCCTCCGGTGCCGGAAGCGCGGCTGGCGGCTCTGTTCCACCGCCTTCCGCAGGCACCGTTGCTGCTGGTTCAAGCGGTGGGGTACGTCGTCAACCTGACCCGCCAATGGGCGCTTCAAACCCCTCCTCTCTTGCGTCAATTGGTGGCGAGGCTCTGGCGGGTTCGGGATTCGAATCTGAATCGCCAGCACAGGGATTCGCCCCGAGTTCAAACGGCATGCACTCTGCAGGACCGTCGTCGGGGGGCCAGACTTCGGGTGCCGCGTCAGTGAGCAGCCAGGCGGAACCTCCGCCGCCCCAGCCGTCCGCACCCGAGCGAAAGGATCGGCGCACGGGAAGTGTCGCCGAAGGAATCCAGCGTCTTCGTCGGCGCCTGCCAGCTCTGCCATCCGACGCCGCTCCCCATGCAACACCGCCACGCATGCCGATTGATCACCACGAGTAGAAGAAGAGAAATTATGAATTTCACATTGATGCAAAAAGTAAAAAGAACGGATGTCCCCCTGAGTGAGTACAACCCGTACCTTGCAGCAAGGCGCGAGTGGGACGAGCGCTACGGCGATCAAATCACACGAGCGAAGAACTGGCGCACGATGGCCACGCTCTCCGCTCTTGTGGCGTTGCTAGCCACATCGGGCGTCGTGTGGCTGTCGGTGCGATCCCATGTAATCCCGTTCGTCGTGCTTGTAGATAGCCTTAGCAGGCCAGTGGCTTCGGGTATTGCCGAACAAGCGTCTGGAAACGATGATCGGCTGAAACGCGCGAGCATCTTCACGTGGGTTGAGAATCTACGCCTCGTGACTACGGATGGCGTATCTCAGCGCAAGGCGATCGATCGCGTCTATGCGGCAATCGCGAACGGAACCGCAGCGCAAACCTTCATCAGTGATTTCTACAGAGCTGATCCACCTGCGAAGCGTGCGCAAACTGAGACCGTATCGGTGGAGGTCACTTCAGTGCTGCCGACCAGTGACCGGTCGTATGAGGTCGAGTGGACGGAAACGACCCGCGACCTGTACGGTGCGGTGAAGTCAGCCGAACGCTGGAAGGGATTGTTTTCAGTTGTTGTCAACCCGCCGCGGGATGAGCGGCAGGCCCGTGTAAATCCCGTTGGCCTGTACGTGACAAATGCGAGCTGGGCAAGAGTTTTCCAGGAGAAGTAACGTGCAAATAATCAACGCCGCAATTCTGTTCAATGTGGCCGCCCTGCTGTTCGGGCAGCAAACATCACCGCAAACGGGGAAATCAACTAAATCGCCCGCTTTGGAAGTGCATCGACAACCATCTGGATCTGCGACGAACGAGCCCGTCCCGGCCATTCCGCCGATTCTGCAGCAGTATGACTTCGGAGCTCAAGTCACCGCCCTTAACACTGTGGAGGGGATCGGAGAGCCAAGCGCTGTGAAACCGCAGTTCGCAACCCCTGCAAAACCGGTTCTCGGAGTATCGGGTAGCAGCGAAAGTGTCCCGAAGGAATTCCGCCTGAACGCGGATGTTCCCCTGAATTCCACTGCCCTGGAAGCACTGCGCGTGAGTGAACGTTGGCGTGGCGAGAAGAACTCGCCTGCTGCGGGGAGCGATGGTCGCGTCCTGTATTCTTTCGGCGCAGGTCTTCCGACCGTTGTCTGCGCGCCTCTCCGCGTCTGTATGGTCGAACTCCAGGCAGGCGAAAAGATTGTTGGGGAGCCGCAAATCGGCGATTCAGTCCGTTGGAATATTTCGCCGGCACTCTACGGAATGGGAGAGCAGGCAACTGCGGTCATCGTCCTAAAGCCGCAGACACCGGGTTTGGATACCAACCTACTGATTACGACGGACCGGCGCGCGTACTATCTCCGCCTGATTTCGAAATCGGAAGACTACGTTGCCCGAGTCGCCTTCGCTTACCCCGATGGGGACAGCAACCGCAAGTGGCAGCAGCAAATGGCAGAGCAGAAAGCTCAGTCTATGCAAGACAAACACGCGAGTGAGGTCACGCCCGCAGTGCTTGCAGTGGAAAAGATCAACTTCGCCTATTCGGTCAAGGGCGGTGATGAACACATCCGCCCGGTTAGGGTTTTTGACGATGGAGCCAAACCTACATCCAGATGCCGACGGACATCCGAAACCGGGAGGCACCGGTGCTTGTCGTATTGGGTAATGACGGAAAAGGGGAGATGACGAACTACCGGGTCCGTGATCAAACCTATATCGTGGACCGTCTCTTCGATCGCGCGAACCTCGTGCTCGGTGCAGGTAAGAAAGCTCAGAAAGTGGAGATTAGTCGTGCCCAACCCAGAGGATAAGAATGCACGGGCCGAAGAAGCGAGCCCAATCCAGAGTGACGTCCGCAGTACGGAATCACCAGACGGTCTCGATTTGCATCCTGAGCCACGGAAAGTGGTTCGCATCAGTAGACGGGCTGGGATGGCCATCGTGTTTGTTGTCGTGGGTCTTCTCTTCGCGTTCGCATATGGGGGTTATCGGCGTACGCAACGCGCGCAAACTGCTGCTCGTGATGCGGGTCTCCCAAAGAACGTTGGCCCCGCAACCCTGGCGGGCGGCGAATTCAGCAAGACTATTCCTGACGGTACGGCTCCTTTTGCGCGAAAAGGGCTGACCGAGCTGCAACCGCCGACCGCTTCAATTGAGGAGAGGGAAAAAGCGGCGCGCGCGTGCGGTGCGAACCCGCAGACGGGACAGGTATACCGGTTCAATCCACAAACCGGGCAGCCGTGTGACGGCTTGCCACAAGAAAGAGTAGTCGTGCGACAAGCCCCGGTTCATGTTCAAGCTTCTCCTCCTCTGGTCCCGCTCCACGAACCCACAGCTGAAGAGAAGCGTCTTACGGCCGCCTACGCTCGCGAACAGGAGGCTCGACTCGCTCCGACCAGCATCCGGTCTTCATCGAGTGCATCGGATTTTGTCTCCTCGATCCCGGCTGCACGGTCCCGCCCGGATGACCTCGCTCAGGTTGCCGCCTTGACCAGGGCAGTGGGGAGCCGAACGGCTGAACCGTCTGGCAAAAATGGCGACAGCCCTTCGCCGCAGGCTGAAAGTGAATACGACGGCCAGAACATGCAAACCCGTAAGGAGGCTTTCTCAACTGCAGCGCCAACACGTCAACGTGACGATTACCTTACAGCGGCACGGACAGCTCCGCTTTCACTCTTCGAGATCAAAGCAGGGTGGGAGATTCCCGCGGTACTCGAACAGAACCTGAATTCTGATCTGCCCGGCGAACTTAAGGCCCTCGTAATGGCCAGTGTGTACGACACAGCCACGGGACGATACCTCTTAATTCCCCAGGGATCACGTTTGGTGGGCAAGTATGATTCTCG
>JBBRIK010000827.1:0-3719 GCA_038221045.1 Gemmatales bacterium | reverse complement strand
GGCGATGGGCTTGAAAGGACCACACACTTCAGCGGGGGCGCTCGGCTTGAGATCGAAGGTGTCGAGATGCGAAGGGCCGCCGAGCAGATAGACGAGGATGCACGAGCGGACAGGCCGCGGAGAAGGAGAAGCGAACGCCTGTGTCCCGAGTAGTCCGAGACCGCCCGCGGCGAGGAATTGGCGTCGATCCAGTGCGTCGCGACTCACAGGTCGTTCTCCGGTATGTCCAGATAACATTCGATGGCTTCGCGGATGTTGGTAAGGATCTCTTCTCGTGTCTCCCCTTCGCTGACGCAACCGGGAAGAGCAGGCACGGTCGCCCCGAAGCCTCCTTCCTCCGCTGCATGGATGATTACCTTGAACTTCAAAAATCGACTCCCCGTTCGAGGCGAAAGATAGTGTGAAGATACCGGGAATTGCCGTGTCACGCCACGCCTTGCTTGTGTTTCGCGCTCCGGCACCGGAGTGTTCACAGCAGGCGCCTCAATCGTGCGGCCATATCCTCGGCGACGCCCTGACGCATCAGGGCGTCGCGCCCGCCCCATTCCCGGATCGCTTCGGGGAAGGTCCTCAGCAGAAAATCGACGCGCTTCCCCAATTCGCTCAAAGGCTGTTCCGTCCGCAAGCGCAAGTGATAGCCCAGGAACCGGCGACATCCCAGGAAGACCACCAACACCGTCAACGCCGTTCCCGTGAGAGCAACGAGCGGGATGAAGATGGCTCGTTGGATCACCTCTCCGAAAACCGCCAGCATCACAATCGGCAGGGCGATCGTCAGTCCGCCGATGATCCCACCCCCATAGTAGGCAAGGATCGCAGTCAAGATGCCAATCCTCTTCGGCGTCTTTCTTGCGGCCTCGACGGCGGCATGGCCCTCGACGTAGTGACGAATCAATTCCCGCAGCATCTCCGCATCGCGCCGCGCAGGCGAATCGGGGAGCGGCTCCTCCGCGGGTGCGCGAACAGGAAACGACGTTTGACTTTGCCGACTCACTCCCACAGTCGGCGCGGAAGCGAGGTTCTCGACGTGAAAAGTTCGGCGACGGTCCCGAGAGACCACAGTGGCGCGTGCTTCCAGTTCCCGGCTGATGCGCTCGACGATCGGCCCCTGCAAGAGCGCCTCGCGCCCGCCCCAACTTTTGACTGCCTCGGGGAAGACATTGAGCAGCACATCGGCCTGAAGGGCGATCTTGCGCTGATAGGGTGCCGCCCGCCGCTGGCCGGAACGCAGGAGGAAACGCCTCCGCGCGCGAAGGGCGAACCAGACGCCAGCGGCCAGGGAGCCCATGCCAATGAGCGGCATCCAGACCGTCGCCGCTTCGCTACGCATTCCCGCCAGGCCAAACAGGATGCCCTGACCTGTTCCGGCAATCACCATGACGCCGAGAAGGAAGGCGCCAAAGGCCAGAAGGATGCTTCCCGCCTGCGCCCACCCCGAGGGCCGCGCGGCACGTTCAGCAGCCTCATGCGCTTCGCGCAACGGGCGAATCAACGCCAGCAGTTGCGGCGGCACGCTCTCCTCACCTGCCGTGTCCGGATCGCTCAACAGGGCGAGAAGTTCGCCTGCATGCGCTGGCCGTTTCCGAGTCACTCCCACACAGCGGCGGATCAGTTCGATGTGTGACTCTGGGGCGTGAATCTCCTCGCGCAGTTCTTCTTCCCAGCCGGGATGAAGCTCGCGCGACAAATCGCCGAGCAGCAGTTGATACCAGATCACCCCCAGACTGTAGAGGTCGTGCCGCGGATCGGCTGCCTCGCCGCGCCGCTGTTCGGGCGACATGTACAAAGGCGTTCCCGCCCCGCGCATCAGGCTGACTCCTCTCGAAGCCAGAGGGGACGAATGCTCCGGCTTCGCGGTCCCGCCGATGCCGAAATCCGCGAGCTTGACGCCGTCGGGGGCTAGCAGCACGTTGGACGGTTTCAGATCGCGATGCACCAGCCCATGTTGATGTGCGAACGCGAGGCCCTCGGTCATTCCCTTGATCCATCTCAGGACTTCGTCCGCCGCCGGCCGTTCGATCCGCTCCGCCATCGTCGAGGCAAGATCGCCGCCGGGAACGTACTCGTAGATCAAAAACGGCGTGGCATGATCGAGGTTGTAGCCACAGAGACGCACCACGCGCGGCGACCAGGCCTCCGCTCCCGCCTGAAGCAGCACTTCGAGATTGTCGCGCTCTCGCCTCAGCACCGGCAGGGCCGACGGATCGCGGCAGAACTTGATCGCCAGCGGCAGATAGCGCATCAGCGGATCGGAGGCGCGATAGACCGTGCCGAAGCCTCCTTCGCCGATCAGGGCTTCGAGGTGATACGTCGTGCCAGGCAACTCGCAGGGGACCGCATAGGGCGGGACGTCCACCGGCAGCAGGCTCAACAGAGCGTCCGCCTCCTCGGCGAGCGACGTTCCCTTGCGAGAAACGGCCGCGCGGCGCAGGGTGCGCGACAGCATCTGCGGAATGGCGGTCAGGTAGTCGAGAGCAACCTGTCTGTCCTCGGCCAGGAATGAGAGATGCAGGTTTGCCAGTAGCTCCTCCGTCTCGCGCCGCACTTCAGCGGGCGGCATCGAGGCCAGTTCCGCGAGCGCTTGCCGTTGTTCCTCGGGGGATCGAGTCCGGGAGTCTCCCAGCCATTTTTCGACGATGCGTTTGCCGAAGTAATCGATGGCGCTTTCCACGCCGCCGCCGACGACCCGGCCCAGCCGCGTGTTGCCGCTCTGGTTGCCGATGAGGGCCGCCGCACAACCGCCGATCACCGGAGCGATGGCCTCGACTGCCGCGTGCAGCAACCAGCGGCCCAATCCAACGACGGCTTTCATGAGGATCGCTCCGATTGACAGGCTGCATTCCGATCCGCAGCCCATTCCGGTAGAATACGCCGAGACCTGGCATTCGCCGGGCTTTCTTGTGTCCCGGACGCCGCTCATGGATCGCATCGGCCATCGCGCCCTGACCAGCCATCTCGCCGAGGACCTCGGCTGGCTCGAAGAACATAGCCGCTCCCAGGGCGTCCATTCCGCGCACCAGAGCAGCACGGCCGAACGCGCCTTCCAGGCCAGCGAGTTGCGCCTCGCCGCCGCCGTCGTCCGCAACGTCCTCGGTCCCTATCTCGATGGCCAGCCGGCCGCGCCTCTGCACATCGCCGTCGTTGGCGGCGCGGGTACCGGCAAAAGCACCATCGCCAACCTCCTCAGCGGCGCCCAGGCGGCCGAAGCCAATCCACAAGCCGGGTTCACCCGCCATCCCATAGTCTACACCAGCCAGAGCAGTCCCCTCAACTGGTCGAGCTATCTTGGCTTCCTCGGCCCGCTCCAGCGCGCGCCCCAGGAAAGTCCCGCCAGCCTCGACGCCGACGTCTACCAGGTGCGCCGCGTCCCCGCCGATCCGACAGCCTTCGATCTGCTCAAGGATTTCGTCGTCTGGGACTGTCCCGACATGACGACATGGGCCGCCGCCGGCACCGAGACCGACGGCCATCGCACCCCCGGCTACATCACCCGGCTGCTTGAAGTGTCCGCGCTCGCCGATGTCCTCGTCTATGTCGCCTCCGACGAGCGCTACAACGACGAGGTGCCGACGCAGTTCCTGCGCTTGCTGCTGACGACGGGCAAGCCGGTCGTCGTCTGCCTGACCAAGATGCGCGAGGCGGAGGCGGAGCCGTTGATCGAGCACTTCAAGAAGGAAGTGATTCGCGCGCTGCCCACCGGCATCGTCGGCTGTCTGGCG
>JBBRIK010000826.1:0-3723 GCA_038221045.1 Gemmatales bacterium | reverse complement strand
CTTCGTGAAACTCATCGGTCCCGATTCTCCTGCCGGCCGCACGGCTCGCTGGGAACTGATCCGCCGGCTGTCTCCCGATCGCGACTTTCTGACGTGGGAACGCCTGCTTCTCGAACTGCGCCAGCAAACGAGCGACCGCGTCTGCGCGGGCCGGGCCGTGGAGGCGTTGGCCCAGGAGAGTCTGCGCCGCGGGCTTGTCGAGGATGGCGCGGCCTGGTTCCACGAACTCGGCGTGTCGTTCGCCGACGTGGTGATTCGAGACCGCAAGACAGGCAAGGCCCTCCTCGCCGAAGCACGGGCCGACAAACGCTACTTGCCACTGTTGACGCCCGAGAGCCGACCTGCCCCGCGCGAGGGTTCGCTGAAGGTCCGTGAGGGAGCTGTCGTCCCCGACGATGGATTTCTCGGCGTCGAACGAGATGGCGAGGGATTGCCCTTCTTTCGGCGTCAACGTCTCGAACTCTCCAGCGACAGGATCCGGTTGCTCGATCAGGTGAGCGGTCAGGAATCCTGTGGCTGGACGACCGAGAGCGTGGGAGTCACTGAACTGATCTACGCCGCTCGCAATTTGTCGGCCCCCGTTTTCCGCTATCACACGTCCGGCCACCTCGTTCTCCTGACGCGCGGTTCGAGCGTCCTCGCGCTCGATCCGGTCGGCAAGACCCTCCTGTGGCGCAAGGACGTGAAGGGAGCGGACGTGACCCCGCCCGAATATCGGGGCTACGTTCGTGACCGGGTCCACAACATGGTCCGGCTCGTCTATGACGGCTGGACGCAGAGGCTGCCGCGCGGCGGACTCGTTTCGCCTTCGGTGGTCATCCTTGACAGGGGACGAGCCCTGATTGGCCTCGATCCGCTTACGGGTCAGTTGCTGTGGGAGCGGACGGGTATGCGGGTTGACTCGGAACTCTTCCACGATGGGGAGCATCTCTTCGTCGTCGATCGCGACGTCCGGGGCGATGCAGTCGGGACGCGCGTCCTCAACATGAACGACGGCTCCCTCGTCAAGGCGGCGGACTTCACGGAGAGGCACAGGCAACTCATCCGAACGCACGGCGGGACGCTGCTGCTGTCCGAACGTGGTCTGGGCCTGTTGACTCTGAGGCAATACGACGTGCTGGCCGGCAAGGATCGTGGACCCAGGACGTTCGCTCCGGGGTCGTTCATGCTGACGACGGAGGAATCCCTTTTCGGCGTCGTGCAGCCCGACGGCAAGGTGAACCTGATCGACCTGGATAGCGGCAAGGACGTGCTTCAGGTGAGCATGAAGCCGGAACACCTGCAGAACGTGCAAAGCGTCTTCCTCCTTCGCGATGCGAACGGCTTCTACCTGGCCTGTCGCCGGCCGCGAAGCATGGGTGTTTCTTCCGTCGAGCCAAATGTGGCGAAAGGTGGTGGACTGCGCGGAGAGGAAATCAACGGCTGGCTCTACTGCTTCAGCCCCGAGGGCCGGCTGCGCTGGGCGCGCGAGATCGAGAATCAAGCGCTGATCGTCAGCCAGTTTCGCTCGCTGCCGGTTGTCCTGCTGGCGACCCGTTGGCACACGGCTGTCAAACACAATGTCCGAACCCTGATTCTCGACAAGCTTTCCGGCAAGACCTGTTTTGATCGCCGTGAGAATGGCGAGGGCGTGTCGGCAATCCGGGCGCTCAATGCCGACGAGAGGCGCGGGATTGTCGAGGTGATCCGCGCGGGGCCGAGGTTGCGTATCGAGCCAGGGGAACACCCGTGACAGGTCACGGGTTCAGGGACAGCACAGCCAACGCCGGCAGGAGCGCCCTCACATCGTCGAGTGTCAGCGGAGCGAGCCGAACGAAGCCCTCGCGCGCCACACGCGCCGAGCGCAAGGCGCATTCCTTCTCGATGAGATAATAGCGGTTGTAGCCGTCGCGCAACTGGTTGATGTGCGTCAGGTCCAGCCCCGTCAGCCAGGCTTGCCAGCGGCGGTTGAACACTTCCAGGCTCGCGCATAGTTCCTTCAGCGCCCTGCGCAGGCGGCGCGTTGAAGAAGTGGCCGCGATCGGTATTCGCATGACCGGCTTCAGTTCCCGGTGCAACTCTTCGAGGTGAAGGAGGTCTTCGTCCGAAGAGACGAACGGCCGAAGGACGCCCCAGTCGCCCGCCAGGGCTCAGAGGGTGCCGAGGTTCAGGCGGACCATGAGGAGCCATTCATCACGCTGCTTGTGGCATCTCTGGAGCAACTGCTCGAAAGCGGCCTCGACTTCGCGAGCACGGCGGACGAACGCCGGCGCATCGTACAGGGCCAGCATCTCCTTGAAAGCGTTCTGCGAGTCTTCTCGACTGGGAATGGATACCTCGTCCATGCACCGTCAAGCCTCGTCTCGCTCATGGATGGAATAGATTGGCTGTCATCTCAGGAAGCAGCATTTCCAGCCTCATCCAGGCCCAACTCGTCACGCAATTGTCGAAGCGTTTTCTTCGGACCCTGGCGGGCGCGTTCAATGCAGCCGGTAATGTTAGGCCATCAGCTCCGTATTGTTGCGAACTGCGGCCGCTTCCTCATCGCCTTCATCAAAGGGGACGACGACAACGCCCTGTTGCCTCCCATAGCTCATGGAGACCACCTCTTCGCATGAGACCTGAATCGCGAACATGGTTTGATAAGGATTTGGAGGATGCGGAGTCGAGCGACACGTTCCTGAAGTGTCACTCGACTCCGCAAAGCAAGAGATCAGCGAGGGCGAGCGGGGGCCGTCTCGCCCTTCTCCGGAGCATTCTCCTTCGGAGGCATCACGCCCGGCACCATGGGGAGGATGCCGCCACCCCCCGGAGGGACTCCCGGCCCGGCCTTCCCCGGTCCGTCCGGCATGCCTCGCCCGTCGCCGGGTTCGCGCGGCTTGAAGTCCGGATCGTCGCGCATCTCGCCCGCGCGTACCTTCGTCGTCACGAACAGGACGTTATCGACGAAGACGACCTTCAGGCCCGCCTGCTCGACCAGCAATTTCACGGCCGTGTCGAGAGCTACTTCATCCAGTTGCAGGCTCACCTTCTCCTGGGTCTCCTTGCCGGCCCGGCTGTCGATGACCAGGTTCACCGCCGTCTCGCGCGCCAGCTTCCGAAGCGCCTCCGCCACCGGCGTCTTCTCCACGTCCACGCTGACCGGCTGGCGAATCTGGCGCAGCGTCGTCATCGCCTGGGTCGTGATCAGCACCTGCTCGCCGAGGATGACGAAGCCGAGGTCGTACTCGCTCAGCAGGGTTCGCAGTCCGCGTCGCACCGGCGTCTTGCTGAGCTTGGCCGTCACCATGACGCCGTCCATACCGGTGCCGTTGGGGTTGCGCTCCATGAAATAGGGTTCGAGGATCGCTCGATCCAGGACGAAATCGATCCCCGTCTTCTCCTTCAACTGATTGATCGCCTGCGGCAGCGCCAGGTTGGCGAACTCGATGGACACCGCCGCATTGAGGTCTTTTCGCACCTTCTGAGCCGGGCTGTCCTCGGCGGATTTCGCCTTGTCCGGCAACGGGGCGGCCATGACGAGGCGGAGGAGGGCGTGTCGCGACGGCAGCGAGGACGAGTTGTCCGGCACGGCCTTCTTCTGGGGCGGAGGAGCTTTCGGCGCTGGCCCGCCGCCGAGGGCAAGTCCCGCGCCTCCCAGAGCCAATCCCGCGCCGCCAAGCGCCCCACCACCACCCAGCGCCCCCCCACCTAGCACTCCCACACCTGGCCCAACTCTGCCTGGCCCCTCGCCGGGGTCGCGGG
>JBBRIK010000825.1:0-3724 GCA_038221045.1 Gemmatales bacterium | reverse complement strand
GCGCATATCGTGCGGCAACATCCCCCGAGCCGGTTTCTCGTGGCCTGTTTCATACGCGAACACGCGGACCTCGTAGCGGACATACTTCGGAAGGTATTCCCCGACTCGCAGCGCTGTGATCAGGGCAGTCTGGAAAATGGCTTTCGAGGAGCGTGGTCGCTGCCGATCGAAGTGTCCGTTGGCCGTACGCCCGAGATCATCCACGCCGCCCACAGTTGCATTGCGGTGTCGGGGTCGGTGAGCCTCGAATTGCTGCACGCGCGGAAGCCGTCCGTGATTCTCTATCGCGGTTCGCGCGCGAGTGTGTTCCTCTACCACTTGCTCTGCAACGTCAAGCACATCAGCCTTGTCAACCTGCTGGCGAACCGCCCTTTGTATCCTGAGTTCGTCAGCCATCGCTGCGAGGCAAAGGCCATCGGCGATCGCGTCCTCGCCTGGATTCACGAGCCCGCCACGCATGCGGAATTGCGTCAGGAATTGGCGGAATTGTGCGAAGAAGTGGGACAGCCAGGCGCCTGTGCTCGCGCCGCGGAATACATCCTCTCGGCGCTGGCCCTGCCGCTTGCGGCTTAGCGGTCTTCTGCCAAGCCGCAAGCGCCGAACTCAATAGCGAACCCCGACGCTGAACAGCAGGTTGATGCCGGCGACGTCAGACCTGTTCTGGATCTGTAGAATGTCGGACCAGGTGTAGTCCCACTCCGCCCGAACACCGCCGTAGAAGGTGCAGCAGCCACAGGGAATGTCGATGTCCGAATGAAGGGCGGTATAGATGCCGCCGATGACGTCGGTGAAGTGCCGAATCTCTCGGAACTCGACCTTGTCCGTGCCGTAGCGTCCGCCGACATCGAAGCCCGCGCGCCAGCGGGCGTCGTCTCCATCGCGCGTCCCCCGCGCCGATCCGTACAAATACCACTCCCGGCCGCCACCCAGCGTGACGAACGTCCGATTCAGGGCGCTGATGGTCGCCTGCTGCTGGTCCACGAGAACGCGGGCGCCTCCGTTTCCTTTGATGGTGAAGTTCCTCAGCGTCACCGCATGTCCAGGCTCCGCCAGGTTATGGATGTTGAGCAAACCCATCTCCAGCGACCAGGCGGCGTCTCCAACAGTGTTGAACAGCAGCGCTCTGCCGCCGCCCTCGATGGCCCAGCCGGACTCGAGTGCGTCTTCGAGGTGTCCGCTCCCGATCGGAAACGAGAAGCCCGAGCGAATGAAGAGTTCCGTCATCAGCGGAGTGCGATCACTGATGGGGCCGCAGCAGTCGGGATCGGTGCCGACGATCCACTGCGACAGTCCCGGCGCCGGCTTCGTGGTCGAAGTCAGCGGGACCGAGGCGTTCAGCATGGGCGACGGCGCGGGCAGTAGCGAACCGCCCGGGTCCGTCTGAGCGCGAGCGCTTCGGAGGCCCAGGCACACCAGCGCTAGACAGCCCAGCCACACGTACTTCCTGATCATGTCGTCCCTCGCCAATACAGGACCGGGCCAGAAGAAGAGGGGCCGTGAATCACGCCGAGATGGCGTCCTCCTCCGTTATCGACCGGAAGCTGGGACGGAATTGAGGGAAATATCGGCTCTCCCGATTCCAACGACTCTGACGAATGGTTCGGGGGACATTGCGAGCGCCGGAGGGAACAGGTAGGGTACAGAAGAGACGATTTCGAGGAAGGCTGGAGAAGGCGGCCCATGAACGGCGACGAGAACCGCTATGAGATTCGCGACCTCGACGACGCGCGAACGTTTCTCACTCAGGGTCTGTGGCTGCAACGCGCCGTTCAGCCGAGCGCCATCACGGTCAAGGCCGCCCTCGAATGGGCCATGGAGATTGCCTCGCAGTTCCAGCCGCTGCCTCCCATCGGCTTCATCGCGGACCTCGGACACGTCGCCTTCGGTCTCGACTGGGAGACCAAGGCCAACCGCCAGAAGCTGGCTCTCCCCAACCTGCCGCCGCACTTGCTGCCGACCTATGAGGATCACGTCCTCGGCAAGATCTACGCCGACTGGACGTTCTCGACGGCCGGCGACGCCCTGCGCCGCTATCGCGAGGGACGGGATCGAGCGCGCGGGCTGGCCTTCGTCATCAATCAGTTGCGCGAGCGGGCTGGTTTCGCCGGCGTCGATTTCAGTCCCGGCGTCATCACCGCCCTCCTGAACGAGGCACCCGACGACGTCCTGCGGCATGGCTTCGAGTCGCTCCAGAGAGACGGACCCGATCCGCACCTGATCGCCCTGTACGAATCGCTCATCACCGCCGCGCGCCGGCTGGCCGAGGTGCTGGGACCGGAGGACATCCTCGAATTACAGTCCGGCACGGCCCTCGACGACGAGAGCGATCGCATGGCCTTTCGCCAGGTTGCGTCGGCCGCCACCGTGCTGGAGGCGAGTCTGCCGCGTCATCGCGTTCGGCCTCTGCCGCGCCGCCAGGAAGTGCCGACGCGCGTCCTCGACGAGGACACCTATCCCGTCGGCGGCTTCTCGTCGATCTCCAATCGCGGCAGCGTCGAGAGCCTGCTGCACTCGCAGCTCGCCTACATCGAGGAAGACGAAAAGCCCGACCTGTTCGACATCAAGTATCTGCGCGACGAACTGCTGTTCTACAGCCGCGACGAGAACCAGTTCCTGCGCCGCCGCCGCACTTTCGTCCTCGCTTTCTATCCCGATCTTGCCGAGGCGATTCGCTTCAAGGACGGCGAATTGAGCTATCAACGTGGCATTGTGCTGCTTGCCATGCTGTTCGTCGTCATCCGCAAGCTGGCCGAGTGGCTCAGCACCGATGCCCTGGTGTTCGATTTCGTATTCGTCATTCCGGAGGGACAGCCGCGTGTCTTCCCCCTGGAGACCGAGTACGATCTGCTCGTGCGCCTGCTGCGCGAGTACGCCATGAATGGGACCGTCGCCTTCGACTTCCTCGTGCTTTCCTCATCGAAGACGAATCCCGAGAGCGAGCACAAGGACGTCGAGGAACTGAAACGGGGGCTGCGCGATCGCCTGCCGCAAGGCACGGTCCACTTCAGGACGGTCTCGTCGCTGGAGGCGGTCGCGGAGTTGTGTTCGGAGAGGGCGCGGCGAAGTTTGTGTCACTGTTTGGCGATGTCGAGAGAGCCGCTCGAACTGGAACCGCAGGACACGGTCGTGACGCACCTGCTGATCGACGGCCCCTCGCCGGCGCTGGCGGCCGGCAGGGAGGCGCCGAGCGTGCCGGAAGGCGAAGAAGCGATGGATCACTGGTGTGCGGCCCTGCAACAGATTCTGCGCCGCTGGATCTGAGAGGGAAAATCATCTCTCGCGTTCTTGCCGCTTGCGGCTTTGCAAGCAGCCGAAAGCCCCGATCTCGCCTCTTCGCTCCTTCCCGACCGAAATTCTCAAAGCTGCCCCCTCGATCTGGACGATGGAAAGGAAGAACTCTCCTCGTCCACCAGCGGGCCGCCGATCATGACATCCCCCCTGAAGCACCCGAGCATCAGAGGCTGCGGGCCGGTGGTCCTGTTCTCCCTGTTGCCCATCTTCTTCGCGCTCTCCGGCTGTCACGCTCCCTCCGCACGCCCGGAAACAGGAGCAACATCGCGCGGCCGGACTCTGACGCGCCAGGTGGTCCAGGACACGACCCTCGAAGTCGCGACGCATCCGTTGCAGGCGACGAAGCTCGTCACCATGGGGACGGTCGCCTGCGCCGCCCAGGGAACGCGGCAGTTTTTCGCGAAACGATGCTTCTCTCCCTTCAAAGGTACGC
>JBBRIK010000824.1:0-3726 GCA_038221045.1 Gemmatales bacterium | reverse complement strand
GGCGACAATGGCCCCGCCGTCAAACCCGGCGATCCCGAACAGAGTCTGCTGCTTCAGGCCGTCCACCAGACCGGCGATCTCAAGATGCCGCCGAAGAGCAAGCTCAAACCGGAGCAGATCGACGCTCTCGCCGCCTGGGTCAAACAAGGCGCGCCCTGGCCCGCCGAGGCCACGACTCTCGATGCCGGCGCCTGGAAACGTCACTGGGCCTTTCAGCCCGTGCGCCGCTCACCACCGCCCGTGGTCAATGCGACGGGTCACAATCCGATCGATGCGTTCGTCCTGGCGAGACTTCAGGAGAAGCGGCTGACTCTCGCGCCCGACGCGGATCGGCGAACTCTTCTGCGTCGATTGTCGTTCGATCTGATTGGCCTGCCGCCGACGCCCGAGGAACTCGACGCCTTCGAGAGTGATCGCACTCCCGACGCTTATGAGAAGCAGGTCGATCGGCTGCTGGCCTCTCCCGCCTACGGCGAGCGCTGGGGCCGGCACTGGCTCGACGTGGCTCGCTACGCCGACACCAAGGGCTATGTCTTCTTCGAGGAAGCCGTCTTTCCGTGGGCCTGGACCTATCGCGATTACGTCATCAAGGCACTGAACGACGATCTCCCTTACGATCGCTTCGTCCTCGAACAATTGGCCGCCGACCGGCTCGACCTGGGCAAGGATCGGCAAGCGCTGCGAGCGCTCGGATTCCTCGCCCTGGGCGGCCGATTCATGAACAACGTCCACGACATTCTCGACGATCGCATCGACGTCGTGACGCGCGGTTTGCTCGGTCTGACCGTGACCTGCGCGCGCTGTCACGATCACAAGTTCGATCCTATACCAACACGCGACTACTATGCGCTGCATGGCGTCTTCGCCAGTTCGCAGGAGCCGCCGCTTCCCCCTCTGTTCTTCGAGCCGGCCCGGACGCCGGAATACGAGAAGTTCGTCAACGAACTCGACGCTCGCGAGAAGAAGCTGGCCGACTTCCTCGAAGGGAAGCGCCAGGCCCTGCGCGACGGAGCGCGGAAGCGAGCGGCCGAGTATCTGCTGGCCGTCCATGCGACCAGGGACGTTCCCGACGTTCAGGAGTACATGCTGCTCGCGGACGGCAACGACCTGAATCCGACCATGATCGCCCGCTGGCGCGCCCAACTACGGCGCAGTGCCAGGACGGCCGAGCCGGTCTTCGCTCTCTGGCATGCTCTGTCGGCCCTTCCCGAGAAAGGTTTCGCCGAGGCAGCCGAGGCACTCCTGAAGCGCACGCCCTCGAAGCCGAGTCATCCGCTCGTGCTGAAAGCGTTGCTGGCGAAACCGCCGAAGTCGATGGCCGACGTCGCTCACATCTACGCCGACGTTCTGCTTGACGCGGATCGGAAGTGGCAAGCGCTCCAGATCGTCGGTCGTCCCGCGCCGGCTTCCTTCCCCGATGTGGCCCTCGAACAGGTACGGCTGGCGTTCCACGGCCTCGACGCGGCGGCGAACGTGCTGCCGGGACAGATGAGCGAACTGGAACTGTTGCCGGATCGGGCGTCGCAGGGCGAGTTGCAGAAGTTTCGCAATGCCGTGCAGCAGTGGCGCGTCAGCGGCGCAGGCGCTCCGCCTCGCGCCACGATCCTCGTCGATCTGCCTCGACCGATTGAGCCGCGTGTCTTTGTTCGCGGCAATCCCGGCAACCTCGGCGATCCGGTCCCGCGTCAGTTCCTCGGCGTCCTCGCCGGTAAGGAGCGCAAGCCCTTTCAGGACGGCAGCGGCCGGCTGGAACTGGCGCGGGCGATTGTCGATCCCGCCAATCCGCTGACGGCGCGCGTCCTGGTCAATCGCGTCTGGCAGCAGCACTTCGGCCGGGGGCTGGTGACAACGCCGGGCGACTTCGGCTTGCGGAGCGAGCCACCGTCGCATCCCGAACTGCTCGACTGGCTCGCCTCGCGCTTCGTCGAGGACGGCTGGTCGATCAAGAAACTGCATCGTCTGATCGTCACGTCGGCGGCCTATAGGCAAGCGAGTATCGATCGCGAAGACGGACGCAAGGCCGACCCCGAGTATGTGCTGCTCTGGCGATTCCCGCGCCGCCGGCTCGACTTCGAGGCGATGCGCGACGCCTTGCTCTGCGTCTCCGGCCGGCTGGAGCGCCGTGTGGGGGGAGCGTCGGTGAGTGATCTGCTGTCTCCGTCGGCGAATCGCCGGACGCTGTACGGCCATCTCGACCGCCTGAACGTGCCGGGTCTCTATCGCACCTTCGATTTCCCCAACCCGGACGCGACCAGCCCCCAGCGCATCGATACGACAGTCCCGCAGCAGGCCCTGTTCCTGATGAACAGCCCATTCGCCCAGGAGTGCGCCCGTCGTCTGCTGCAACGGCCCGACGTCGTCTCGCTGAAGGACGTGGAGGCGCGCGTGCAACGGTTGTATCGCTTGCTCTTCGCGCGGAGCGCGACGACGGAGGAGATGAAACTGGCGCGCGCGTTTCTTGGCGAGGGGGTCGCCGTGGTATCATGGGAGCGATACGCCCAGGCACTGCTGTTGACCAACGAGTTCGTGTTCGCGGACTGAGCGCGGATCGGCGATCCGTTCTGTGGTATGATATCAACGAAATCCCCAGGCGTGCTTGTGGATTCCAGGGGCCTCTTTCTCGGCGGAAGGAGTAAAAACAATGACCAAAGTGATTCTCGATCCTGCAAGCGAGGCGCGACTGCGAATCCTCACGGAGCAGGCGGAACTCTGCGATCAGTCGGGTCAACCATTCGGTCTCTTCATCCCCTCGGCCAAGTCGTCTCTTTACGCTGAGATCCAGGTGCCGTTCACAGAGGAAGAGTTGGATCAGGCGGAGAAGGAACCGGGTGGATACACTCTGGCGGAGATACTGGCCCACCTGGAGACGCTTTCATGTTCAAAGTCCGATGGAGCCGAGTGACGCGCGATCAACTCGCCGAAGCCTGGTTGCAAGCCACCGACCGGAATGCAGTGACAGTGGCTGCCAGCCAGATCGAGTATCGCCTCGCACGCAATCCACAAGATCAGGGTGAATCGCGCACCCGTGGCAGACGGATACTCATCATAAGTCCGCTTGCAGTCATCTTCCGAGTTGACGAACAAAAACGCGAAGTTCATGTGCTTCGCATTTGGGCTATCTGAGGCTGACGTCTTGCGACCTCCTCTCCCTCGGGCATCGCTGCGTGAGGAGAATCGAAGAATGCATCCCGATACGCACACCGCACTTCCTGAAACCGAGAGCGTCGAACAGGAGAGAGCCATGCCGCCGCTGGAACAGGGCGACCATCTCGATCAGAAGACGTTTCACGAGCGCTACGAGGCGATGCCGAAGCATATCAGGGCGGAACTGATTGGAGGAGTCGTCCACATGCCCTCACCGCTGAAACGCCGTCATGGACGGATGGGGACGCGCTTTCTCGCCTGGCTCGCCGAGTACGAAGACGAAACACCAGGGGTAGAGGTCTACGAAAATACCACGGCCATCCTCAGCGAAGAAAGCGAGCCGATGCCGGACGCTTACCTCCTTATTTCCCCGGAGTGCGGCGGACAGACACGCGCCAACGCGGACGACTATGTCGAGGGCGCGCCGGAATTCATCGGCGAGGTCGCCTCCAGCTCCGAGTCGATTGATCTCCATGCCAAGCGCGACGACTACGAACAGGCCGGCGTCAAGGAATACGTCGTCGTTGCGCTGCGTCAGTCGCGCGTTTACTGGTTCGTGCTGCGCGACAGCCGCTTTCAGGA
>JBBRIK010000823.1:0-3730 GCA_038221045.1 Gemmatales bacterium | reverse complement strand
GCGAATCCGCCAGCTCGCCCAGGCCCAGATTTGCGGGGGAACGAAGTAGAAGACGGGAATGCCGAGCGCTTTTGCCCGGCGAGCCATCCACCAGTTGAAACCGGGATAGTCCACGAGAACGACCGCGTCCGGCCGGTGTCGCTGAAAATGCTCGGTCGCCTGATTGAGCAGCCGGGCGAACTGGCGGATTTGAGATAACGCGCGAAGGAGACCGATAACGGAATGCTGGCTGAGGGGATAGAGAAGCTGGCAGCCCGCCTCTTGCATGTGTTCGCCGCCGAAGCCTTCACAGAGGACGTCGGGGCAAGAGTGGCGCAGAGCGCGAATGAGGTTGCCGCCGTGCAGGTCGCCGCTGGGTTCGCCGACGCTGAAGAAGATCCGGGGGGGCTTCGTGCCCCCAGCGCGCGTTGCGATCACCTTCGCCTCCCTGCGTGGTTCCACCCGAACCGCTTGCGGCTTAGCGGTCCTCTGCCAAGCGGCAAAGAGGGTAGCAGGAAAGGGAGAATCCGAGCAATCGCAGTTCCAGCGGAGACGATCAGGCCTGGGGCTTGATGGGCAGACCGGGCAGCGCCGTCGGCTTCTCGACGAGACGATAGCCGAGCGCACGCAGCACTTCGAGGACTTCGCTCCAGGTCGGGAACGGCCGGCGATTGGCACGCTTGTACATGTCCATCGCCTTCATGAAATCGATTTCATCGTCGTTGTAGTCGCGTTCGCAGGTCGTCGGATCGACCTGGCGACGGCGTTCGCCGCGTTCCGCGCGCCGATCCTTGCCGCTGCGTCGTTCGACGGCGACGGGAATGACTCGTTTGCGGCGCTCGTTCGCATTCCGCCGTTCGTCGTCGGTGAGCGGCGTCTCTTCGTTGCTCATGGGTAGCTCTCGGGATGACAGGACCGGACGGGACGCAATCAGCCCTTTAGAATATACCTCACAATCGACACGATGCCAAATCTCGGCCCATTTTTTCACTTTTTCATCGAGTGATCTGCATGAAGGGCCGAACCCGGAGCAACTGAGCAATCCCCTTCTCGCTGATACCCTCGGGTCCAATGTGCAACTCTCTCAGCCCGGAGGCCGTCGTCTGCAAAATCTTGGCAAGGATAATCAGTCCCTTGTCGGTGACGCGTGTGCGGAACAGGCCCAGGGTACGCAGGTTCTTCAGCTTCGCCAGTTCGGTCAGCCCGTCGTCGCCGACGTCGGTGCGATTGAGTGACAGCAGTTCGAGTTGATCGAGGGACGCCAGGGTGGCCGCCCCCTTGTCGCCGATGGCGCAACCATTGAGATAGAGGACCGTCAACGCTTTCATCCTGCGGAGGTTCGCCAGTCCCTTGTCGGTGACGCCCGTCTGACTGATGCTCAGCGTCGTCAGCGTGTCGAGACGGGCCAGCGATTCGAGTCCGCGATCCGTGATCTTGCAGCCATACAGGTACAGGCCGCGCAGGTTCTTCAGACGATGAAGCCGGCCGAGGGCCTGATCGGTCAGTAGCGTCTCGCTGGCGTGGAGGATGCGCAGATTGGCCATCGCGGACAGATGGATCGACGCGAAGTCGCCGGTCTTCGTCTGGCTCAGGTTCAACTCTTCCAGCGCAGCCAGCGGTGCGAGTTTGCCGAGCGCTTCCTCGAGGAAATCCGCCCGATACAGGTTGAGCGTCACCAGCTTCTTGAGGCCGCTAATCCGCTCGAAACCCTTCTCGCTCAGGTGAAGCCCGCCGAGGGCCAACTCGCGCAGACCGCGGAACCGCCGGACGATCTCCATGCCGGCGTCGGTGACTTTGGTGCGGTGCAGAGAGAGCACCTGCAAGGCAGTCAAGTCCTTGAGATGTTCGAGTCCCTTGTCGCTGATGGCGGTGTGTTCGAGCGTCAGACTGGTCAGATCGTGCAGACCTTCGAGCTGTGCGAGGCCGCTATCGCTGATGCGGGTGCCGTTGAGGTACAGCTCGCGCAGGCCGGTCGCCGGCTTGATGTGCTGGAGGGCCTTGTCGGTGATGGCAGTGTTGTTCAGCGACAGGATCGTCAGGCCGGGAAAGTTCGCGACGAAGGCGAGGTCGTCGTCGTCGAGATCGAGGTTGCCGTTGAAGGAGACGGCGTAAGTGACTTTGTTGCTGTCATTCAGCACGGAGCGGACTTCGCCGTGCAGCCTCTCGACCGCGAGGAGGGCCTTGCCGCGCGCCTTCTCGTCCTGAGCGGAACTGTTGCCGGCCGTCGTGCAGATCAGCAGCCCGCACATCAGGAGCATTTTCGTGGACATCATTCGCCTCGGGTCGCCGGGTATCGAGTATGGGGCCTATTATAGTCGCGGAGGCGACGAGACAGGACACGACCCTTTCCTCGCCCCCGAGCGTACGGACATGCATCGCACACTCGCCGACTCACGAGACGTCTCATGGCCGATCCCTCGCGATATCTTGCCGCCGCCTGCCAGACCGATCTGCCCAATCCGCGCACGCGGGCCGAGATTCCGCGTCAGGTCGAGCGCATGCTGGCGATGATCGAACACGCCGTCGTTGGCTACGCGCCCTTCGGCGACGTTCGGCTGCTGGCTTTTCCCGAGTTCGGCCACGCGGCACCGATCTATCCCACGGTCGATGAGCTGATCGATCGCCTCGCCGTCTCGATTCCAAACGAGCACACGGAGCGCTATCATCAGAAGGCGAAACAGCATGGCGTCTACATCCAGACGGCCAGTTTCCTCGAAGTCGATGCGCGTTATCCCGGCCACGTCTTCAACACAACCTGTCTGATCGGGCCGGACGGGCTGCTGAGCCGTTATCGCAAGGTCCATCCCTGGATACCTTGGGAAGTCCACGCCAGCCCGCACGACATACCCGGCTACAGCGAGGCAGTCTATCCTGTCGTCGAGACGCCGATAGGCCGCATCGGCGCGGCAACGTGTTACGACTGGCTCTTTCCCGAGGCGATTCGGCAACTCGCGCTGAATGGGGCGGAGGTGCTGGTGCGCGTGTCGGCCTACATGGACCCGTGGGGCGCGACACCGCCGATGGACTGGTGGACCGTCGTCAATCGCTGTCGCGCGCTGGAGAACATCGCCTACGTCGTGGCCGCCAACCAGGGCGCGCGCGCGGACTACTATCCACCGTTCTCGTGGCCGGGCGGCAGCATGGTCGTCGATTTCGATGGCCGCATATTGGCGCAGGCCGATCCAGGGCCGGGCGAGAAGATCGTCATCGCCCCGATCGACGTTGCCGTGCTGCGCGAGGAACGCTCGCGTCGGCGCGGCCATCAGATGCTCGCGCATCTGCGGATGGAGAGTTACACGGGCTATCGCCAGCCGATCTATCCGGGCAGCCTCGCGGGCGGCGCGAAGCAATTGAGCATTGAGAACAACGAGCGCGCCATCGAAACAGGACGCGAAAGGCTGATACGATAAGGCAGTCATTCCGCGTTCCCTGCCGTGAGGTTCCGACTGTGAGTAAAGATTCAAGCCGCAAGCGCATTTCGCGGCGCCTGCTCATAACCATGCTGTTGACGATCGTTCTCGCCGCGGGAGCCATCCTTGCATGGCTGCTCTGGCCCTCAACCGACATGACCGCGGCGCTGGAGGCGAACACGCTCGGCATCGGCCACATGGAGCAATTCAAGTACAAGAAGGCGCGCGAGGCATTTGAAGCAGCTCACCG
The DNA here is from genome assembly GCA_038221045.1 of Gemmatales bacterium. Lineage (GTDB taxonomy): Bacteria > Planctomycetota > Planctomycetia > Gemmatales > Gemmataceae > JBBRIK01. The sequence continues at coordinate 91 of JBBRIK010000823.1, read as the reverse complement.
TGCGGCTCCGGATTGGGTCCCGGCTCAGATCAATCTTGCGCTGGCGCTGCTCAACGAGGCCGGCAGCATCACCCCGGACGGAGGCGAGGCA
>JBBRIK010000822.1:0-3732 GCA_038221045.1 Gemmatales bacterium | reverse complement strand
TCACGCGCTCGAACCCGGCGGCGGACCTTCACGGCATTGGGGCAATCACGCAGCAAAAGCACTGGGGCTGCGAGGGAGCGCTGGTGATCGACGCCCGTATCAAGCCCCATCACGCCCCGCCGCTCATCGAGGATGAGGCCGTGACGCGCCGCGTCGATGCACTGGGAGCGCCAGGCGGACCGTTGCACGGCATCATTTGAGTACGGACGTCCTCCTTGAGAAGGCCACCCTCGTTGGCTATCCTACGCCTGTCGATCCATCCTTCCGCTTCGTGCCTTCCCGGAGTCCTCTGCCATGTCCACGTTCTTCTCAGGTTCGCTTGCCGTCGCTCTGGCCTGGGGACTGTTTGCCGTTCCCTTGCCCGAGGCGCAACGAAAGAAGGCTCTCGCCGTTCCCGAGAATGTGGCTTTCGAGTCGGGGATCGAGTACGCCAACCCCGACGATCAGCGCCTGCAATTGAACCTCGCTCGGCCCAAAAAGGGTGACGGGCCTTTCCCCGCGATCATCTGCATTCACGGCGGCGGCTTCCGGGCCGGCAAGCGTGAGGGCTACGACAACCAGTGCATCCGTCTGGCGCAGCAGGGCTATGTCGCCCTGACCGTCAGCTATCGCCTGGCGCCAAAGTATCCCTTTCCCGCCGCCATCCACGACGTCAAGGCGGCGGTTCGCTGGCTACGCGCCAATGCCGCAAAGTATCGGATTGATCCCGAACGCATCGGAGTCACCGGCGGTTCGGCGGGCGGCCACCTGGCGCAGTTCCTCGGCGTCACCGCGGACGTGAAGGAATTCGAGGGCAAGGCCGGCAACGCCGATCAATCGAGCCGGGTCAAGTGTGTGGTCAACGTCTATGGGCCGAGCGACTTCACGAAGTCGTACGGCAAGAGCGTTGACGCGGCAGAGGTGCTGCCTTTGTTCCTCGGCGGCGATCTGAAGACGGCCCGGCAACAGCACCTCCGGGCCAGCCCGCTCTACTGGGTGACGCCCAATGCCGCGCCGACCCTGTGCATCCACTGGACCGACGACAAGTATGTCGCCCGCGAACAGGCCGTCTGGCTGATCGACCGGCTGAAGGCGACCGGCGTTGAGGCGGAGTTGCTGACGCTGGAGGGGGCCGGCCACGGCTTCAAGGGCAAGGAGGTCGAGACCGCCGACAAGGCAATGCTCGCGTTTTTCGACAAACACCTGAAGAAGTGATCCTGCGAGAGACAACCCACGGAAAACAGCAGAGGCCCCGCCAGTTCATCCCTGGCGGGGCCTCTCGCGGTTCAAGGAATGTGTCGCCGTTGCGGAAAACTCACAGGCTGGTGCCGGGCCGCTCGATGCGAATCGTAAATGGTTTGCCGCTCATTTCTTCCCACTTCTTCTTCTGCTCGGCCGTCAGGATCTTCTGGATGGACTCCATCGTCCCCTTGACGATCTTGGCCGTCGCCTCACGCGACTTTGCCCGATCATCGCCGGCTTCCTGGCGGGCGTCCGCGACCTTCTTCTTCGTCTCTTCGTTCAGCGTCTTCAGCTTCTCCTTCTGTTCGCCGGAGAACTTCATGGCGTCGGCGACAGTAGCCATTTCGTAGAACGCCCGCTGCATGCCACCGTCGCCGCCGGGACGGCGTCCGCCGCCCGAAAGCGCCCGGCTGACGCTCTGCTGAAACTGAATCTGCTTGTAGCGCGTCTGCTGCTCCGCCTTGAGGACCTTGCCCAGTTCGGCGGTCATCTCGTCGCTGTACTTCTTGCCCAGTTCACGGCCCTTGTCACCGCGCCGCTCCTCGGCCGATAGCTTCCCCATCTCCTCGCGCCGCTTGTCGCCGATCGTCTTGTCGATCTCGGTCGCCTTCTTGACCTGCTCCTCGGTCAGCTTCAATTCTTCCTGGACGCTCTTGTTGGTCAGCAGCGAACCTTGCTGGCGCTGTTGGGCCAGGACAGGGCTGGCAAGCAGGACCACGGCGGCCAGGCTGAAGGTGAGTCTCACGATACGCATCGATACCCCCGAGTGAAGTGCTTCCCGGAGAGGTTCCGGGACAGAACGTGCGCTATCCGCACACAGGTTAAACACCGCGCGAGCCGGTTTTGTCTCGCCGCTCCTGACTTTTCACACTCCCGCATCCGCTGCCCGGCCGGCGTGAAGCGAAGTTCTCGCTCTGAGCTTGTCTCGAAGGTGGCATCGTCTCCCATGCTCGGATACTCTGACCGGGTAACTCGACCTACCGAAATGGAGACCTGCCATGCGCCAGACCGTACTTCCGTGGCTCTGCACCGCCCTCGTCTGGCTGGGAGGGAGTTGCTGCGTCCGGGCCGATCGCCTCGTCCTCGTGGCGGGCGGCGGCACCGAGAAAGACGACCCTCCCGCAACCAGGGCCAGACTTCACGGTCCGTTCGGCGTCGGTTTTTCCCAGATGGGAGCGGTGTACTTCGTTGAGATGACCGGCCAGCGTGTCTGTCATCTCGATGGCGATGGCAAGGTCACGGTCCTCGCCGGGACGGGAATGAAGGGCAACGCGGGCGACGGACGGCCGGCGCGCAAGGCGGAGTTCAATGGCCCGCACAGTTTGGCCGTCACTCCCGCCGGCGCGATCTATCTTGCGGACACCTGGAACAACCGCGTGCGCAAGATCGACGCTCGCACGGGCGTCATCCAAGCGTTTGCCGGCACGGGGGAGAAGGGCTTCGCCGGCGACGGCGGTCCAGCCTTGAAAGCGAAGTTCGGCGGCGTCTACTGCGTGGCCCTGGACCCGCGCAGGGAGCGGCTTTTCCTGGCGGACCTCGACAACCGCCGCATCCGGGCGATCGATCTCAAGAGCGGCGTGGTCACCACGGTCGCCGGCAATGGCGAGAAGGGTGTTCCCGAAGACGGTGCCGAAGCGGTCAAGGCCCCGCTGGTGGACCCGCGTGCGGTGGCGGTGGACGCGAAGGGGAACGTCTACATCCTGGAGCGTGCCGGTCATGCGTTGCGCGTCGTTGACAACCAGGGAAAAATTCGCACGGTTGCCGGCACGGGAAAGCCGGGAGCGACCGGCGACGGCGGGGCTGCTCTCCAGGCGACGTTGAACGGCCCCAAGCACCTGTGCGTAGACGAAGAGGGGAACGTCCTGATCGCGGATACCGAGAACCATACGATTCGCAAGTACCTCCCTGGAACCGGCAAGATCGTTCGGGTCGCGGGGACAGGCAAGAAGGGCGCTGCGGGACTGGGCGGCGCGCCGGAGAAGGCCGAGTTGAGTCAGCCGCACGGGGTCCACGTCTCCCCGTCAGGCGTTCTCTACATTGCGGACAGCAGCAACGACCGCGTCCTGAAAATCGAACGCTAGAAAAGTGATGCGACGGCCGGAGACGCTTCTCAGAAGCGTTTCCGGCCGCATGTGCGTTTCGCTGCTTGCGACTTACTCACTTATCCTTCTTGTCTTTCTCGGTCTTGTCCTTTTCCGGCTTGTCCTTGGTGGATGGCTTGTCCTTCTCGGGCGCTTTCCTGCGGAACCCGAGTTTGATCTCCTTGAGCGTCTTGCCGTCTGGATTGAAGTAAAGCGTGATCTCATGGGTGGCGGCCAGACGATCATCCTTCAGGCGATCCTCGCTGACGCCGCCGCGTGGGCCAAGGATCTTCACTTCTTTCTCGATCTTGTAGGTCATGGTCTTGCCGTCCGGCATCGTGACGACAAGCGTGTTCGTCTTCTCCTCGACGCTCTTGACCTTGACGAGATGTCCCTTCGGCTCGTCCTTGGCGGTCGAGTCTTTCTTGGG
>JBBRIK010000821.1:0-3734 GCA_038221045.1 Gemmatales bacterium | reverse complement strand
TAGCCTTCCTTCAGGAGGGCGAGCGCGGTCGCCTTGCCGACCCCGGAGCCAGCGCCGGTGACCAGCGCAATCTTCCCGTTGACTGTCATCGTATGCCTGCCTTTCCACACCCCATCGTGTCAAACTCACTGCTATTCAGTGCCGGAATAAGGACGCCGGCTTTCTCGATCATCCTGCACATCTTCTACGATGAACAGGGAAGAGACCGCTCCCAGAGGAAATCAGTATGCGCGTAGCCATCACAGGTGCAACAGGATTCCTCGGCCGCTACATGATCCGGCATCTCGCTGAGGCGGGACATCAGCTCCGCTGCTGGTATCGGCCTGGCAGCGACCGCTCCGGCTTTGAGAAGATTGACGGTGTAATCGAGTGGCTGCCGGGTTCGCTGGGCGACGAGGCCGCGGCGCGAGAACTCGTGCGCGGAGCAGATGCCGTCGTCCACGGAGCGGTCCAGTGGCAAGGGCCGCGCAATCGCGGCAGCGGCAACCACGGCGCGGCCAGCGTCTTCTTCGGCGTCAACCTCACCGGCTCGTTGCAACTGTTCCAGGCCGCCTTCGAGGCGGGATCTCCGCGTTTCGTCTTCATCTCGACGTGCGCCGTCCACGAGGTCATCCTCGGCGACCGGCCGCTGGACGAGACGCACCCGCTGTGGCCCGCCGGCCACTACGGCGCTCACAAGGCGGCCCTGGAAGCCTTCGTCCACAGCTACGGATTGGGCCAGGGTTGGCCGATCTGCGCCCTGCGGCCGACGGGGATCTACGGGTTGGCTCACCCGCCTGTGAGCAGCCGCTGGTTCGACCTCGTCGGTCGCGTCGTGCGCGGGGAGCGCATCGAATCCGCGAAGGGCGGCAAGGAGGTCCACGCTCTCGACGTCGCCCGTGCCGTCGAGTTGCTCCTGAAGGCCGACGCCAGGGCGGTCGCAGGGCAGGCGTTCAACTGCTATGACCTCTATGTTGCGGAGGAGCAGGTGGCCCGCATCGCCAGAGAGCTGACAGGCAGCCCAAGCGAGATTTCCGCGCTCAACCGCGGCCCGAAGCATCAGATTGACACGAAGTAGTTGCGAGAGCTGGGAATGACCTTCGGGGGCGAGGACTTGCTCCGCCAGACGGTCGAGGAACTGATTGCCGTTCACCGCCGCCCTTGAAGACACGACCGGCTCTCCGCGCCGGGAGAGATTCTCGTCGTGAACCAACCGACGATTACTCTCCGCCTTGTCCCGCTTCCCGGCATTGATACCCCTACCACTTGCCGCGAAGCCCATGTCGGGCGAGGCGGCGGCACCACACGGAGGAACACGATGAACACCATGCGATGGATGACGGCGGGTCTGCTGATGGTCGGCCTGGCCGCAGCCCTGCCGGCGGAAGAGAAGAAGGCCGACGCCAACAAGGAGAAGTTGGCTGGCGTCTGGGAGGTGGTCAAGACAGAGGAGGGCGCGCTGGCGGTCGGCTCGATGGTTGACTTCGCCAAGGACGGCAAGGCGAAGGTCACGGCCATTCGCGAAGGCAAGGAATCCACCGTCGAGGGGACCTACACTGTGGAGGGCAACAAGCTCACCGTCACCCTCAAGCATGGTGAGAAGGAAGTCAAGCATGCCATCACCATCAAGAAGCTGACCGATACGGAATTCGTGACGGAGAACGAGAAGGGCAAGACGGCCGAGTTCAAACGCAAGAAGTAAGCGGACAGGTTCCCCAGGCCGGCCCGTCAGCGCACCGCTGTGATGACGGGCCGGCCCCTACGCGGAGGAGGATTGCGATGCCGAAGCTGACTGTTGAGGGAGCGGGTACGTTCGATGTACCGGCAGGCAAGCGGCTGGTCCTGGCCCTCGAGGACGAGGCCGGGATCGATCAGTTGCACGCCTGCGGCGGCAACGCCCGCTGCACAACTTGCCGGGTCGAGTTCGTCGCCGGCGAGCCCGCCACGATGACCGAGGCCGAGCGGAACGTCCTGGCGGCGCGCGGGCTGACGGGGGTGCGCCTGAGCTGCCAGATCCTTTGCGACCAGGATATGACAGTGCGCGCCATCAGCCGCCTGGCCGGCAGCGGACGCAAGGACGCCGGCGGCAGACCCACCGACGCTATCTCCTGATGCGGATTCGAGGAAGCTCCGAGGTCCCCAGGCTGCGAACTGGCGACGACAGCATGGGGGGACTCCCGGTATAACGGAGGTAGGCGGACGGCAGCAACCTGGTACGCGTGTCAGTTCCGCCTTCCCTCGCACGGAGATGAGGATGACGGAACTGAACAACGGCGACGCTGAAGCACAACCCTCCGGGGAGGGGCCAGCCGCCTCCCGCCTGTCTCGTCAGGAATGGCTGCTCCTGCTCGTGCTGGCTTCCGTGCAGTTCACGCACATCGTCGATTTCATGATCATCATGCCGCTGGGCTCGCGCTTCATCAACGCGCCGGCAGGCGAGGTTGGCACGCTGCACATGAGTACGCAGCAGTTCGGGCTGGTGGTCTCTGCCTACACGCTCAGCGCCGGCCTGGCCAGCCTGTTCGCCGCCCGCTTCCTCGACCGCTTCGATCGCAAGACCGCACTGCTCGTCCTGTTCGCCGGCTTCAGCCTCGGCACCCTGCTCTGCGCCGCCGCCACCACTTACTCCCTCCTACTGGCGGCCCGTGCTCTCGCGGGCGCCTTTGGCGGCGTCTGCGCCGCCAATGTGCTGGCCATCGTCGGCGACGTCTTTCCGGACTCGCGCCGGGGCAGGGCCACGGGGGTGATCATGTCGGCTTTCTCCATCGCCTCCATTGCAGGCGTGCCGCTGGGGCTGTACCTGGCCGAGTTGCTCGGCTGGCGTGCGCCGTTCATCGTGCTCGGTGTGTTGAGCAGCCAGATCCTGATACTGGCGGCCTGCGTCCTGCCGCCCCTGCGCGGCCATTTCGGACACCATCACATGGCAATCAAGACATGGAAGGTCGCCATCGACCCCAACCATCTGCGCGCCTTCGCTCTGATGGCGTCGCTGGTAGGGAGCAGTTTCCTGGTCATTCCCTACCTGGCGACGGCGATGGTGGCCAATGTCGGCCTGAGCGAGGAGGACCTGAAGTACATCTACCTGTTCGGCGGCCTGACCACGCTGCTGACGCTGTCGGTCATTGGCCGGCTGGCCGACCGGCTGGGCAAGCTGCCTGTCTTTCGTGTGATGGCCCTGTCCACCTGTGTGCCACTCATGCTGATCACCATGCTGCCGGCCGGCCTCAGCATGGTGCTGGTCCTGCTGGTGACGACGTGGTTGTTCGTCACCACATCCGGCCGAATGGTGCCAGGCATGGCCCTGATCACCAACAGTTCGGTGCCCTCGGTGCGGGGCAGTTTCATGAGCCTGAACTCGGCGGTGCAGCAGTTGGGAGCGGGGCTGGCGGCCTGGATCGGCGGGCTGCTGCTGTCCAAGGGCGCGGACGGCCGGCTGCTGGGATATCCCCTGGTCGGCCTGCTGTCGTGCGGCAGCGCCCTGGTCAGCGTCTACCTTGCGGGCCGGCTGCGTCCGGCGGCCGGCGGCGGCTCGGCCCCGGATGCCGAGGCCGTTCATGAGGCCGATGTCCGGGTTGAGGAAGCCACACCGCTCGCCGATCCGGTCTGACAATCTCCGGCTGGCGGTGCGGGACTGTTCGTCACGCGGAAAACGACTGCAAGGCTTCCTCCTGAGTGCGGGAGATGTGAAACCGCCGCGTCAGGGACAGAATGGTGAGGATCTCGAGGACGACAGGAGTGAGATTGCAGAGGACGAG
>JBBRIK010000820.1:0-3742 GCA_038221045.1 Gemmatales bacterium | reverse complement strand
GGTGAGGGGGTTCTTTTCCTGAGAAATCCAAGACCCCTCACCCCAACCCCTCTCCCCCCGAAGCGGGGGCGAGGGGCTTTCGGAACCGACTCTCATTCTACCGTCGCTGCCAAGCTTGCAGGGGAGGCGCGGCCAGCGTATGGTGTACGCACTCCCAGCAACAAGGGGACGAGAGAGCGGCATCCACATAACAGTAAGGGACATTGATGGACGATCTATCGCGCGAAGACGTCTTGCAATACCTCGATCGTTTCGTCGAGGAATTGCTGTCCACGGCTGGCATCGAAGCGCCTCCCGTCGATGCCGTCGCCATCGCCCGGCATCTGGGGGTGAGGCTCAAAGCTGATCGCGAGGGGAGTGTCGAGGCCCGTCAGTGGACAGCGGCCCGAGCGATTGGCGGCCACCTCAAGGAACGACTGTGCGAAGGCCTCGGCGGCGTACAAGGATCGCTGTCGGGATTGTTCGCCGTCGCGTTGCTCCTGCCGCTGAAGTGGTTTCGCGCCGATGCCGTTGCGCTTGAATGCAATGTGTTGAAACTGAAGGAGCATTATCCGACAGCAGGGATCGAGACGATCGCCTTTCGTCTGCTCGACCTTGGCGAACCGTGCGTCATCACCATTGCCGATGCGGAAAAGGTCTATCGTCGTCGCAGCAATGGGCCGAACGTCACGAAGCAACTGGGGAAGGCGGAGCGCGACTGTCTGCGCCACGTCTGTGAACAGGGGGAGCCACACGTCGTTCGCAAGGATCGCTGGACCGTGCAAGGTTGGCTCGCGCCGCTCGACGGCTGGCGGCGTGTCATCCTTCGCAGCGTCGTCGAGATGGAGTGATCGCCGCTTGCGGCTTCGCAATCCAGCCTCGGGTGATGGGTGGATCAGGCGGACACGGCTGAGACACATTCAGCCAGCAGCGCTTCCAGGGCGTTGGGGTCAACCGGCTTGGTCATGTGATGATCGAAACCCGCTTTCTGGGCGCTGCGGCGGTCTTCCTCTTGCCCGTAGCCGGTCATGGCGACCAGAATCGGCTTGTTCGCTCCTGCCTGCTGGCACAGGTGCCGCGCCAGTTGGTAGCCGTTCATCCCCGGCAGGCCGATGTCGCACAAGACGACGGCCGGCTGAAAGCTCTGCACCGCCGCCAGGGCCGAGGGACCGTCGTGAACCGCCTGGACCGTATGGCCCCATAACCCCAGCAGCATGACGAGCATTTCCGCCACCGTGGCCTCGTCCTCCACCACCAGCACGCGCAGCGATCCATTCCTGGCCGGCCTCGTGGCTGTGGACGGCTCGGCTGGTTCCGGCCTTTGCTCGGCGAGGAGGGGAAGGCGCACCATGAATTCGCTGCCCTTGCCGGGACCGTCGCTGTGGGCCAGGACCATCCCGCCGTGCAACTCCACCAGCCGGCGCACCAGGGTCAGCCCGATCCCCAGGCCGCCCTGCGCGCGGTCCAGGGTGCGATCCGCCTGCGTGAACATGTCGAAGATGCGCGGCAACAACTCGTCGGCAATGCCAATGCCGGTGTCGCGAATGCGCACGACGACCTCGGCGTCTTGTTCTCGCTCCGCCGTCAGCCAGATGCGGCCGCCCGGTTCGGTGTATTTAGCGGCATTGCCCAGCAGGTTGGTGACAATCTGCTCCAGGCGCGTCGGATCGGCTTCCAGAAGCATAGGTTGCTGTGGCACAGCGACTGAAAGCTCGTGCTTCTGCAACTCGATAAAGGGCCGCACCGTTTCGACGGCACGGCCGATCACCGTGGCCAGATCGATCCTTTCCTTGCGCAACTGGATCTTGCCGCGGGTGATGCGCGAGACGTCGAGCAAGTCATCGACTAACCGGGTCAAGTTGCGGACCTGCAACTCCATCATGGTCTGAACTCGCTCGGTGCCTGCCCTATCGACGTTGGGCATGCGCAGGATGTGCAAGCCGTTGCGGATGGGCGCCAGAGGGTTTCGCAGTTCGTGGGCCAGCATCGCCAGGAATTCATCCTTGTGTCGGTCGGCGTCCTTGAGCGCCTCTTCGGCCCGTTTGTGATCGTCAATGTCGGTCCAGGTCCCAAACCAGCGAACGATATGGCCCGCCTCGTTTCGCACCGGGACGCCGCGGCCCAGGTGCCAGCGATACTCGCCTGTCCTGCGGTCCTTGAAGCGGAACTCGATCTGGAAGCGTTCGCCCGATTGGACGGCCCCGGCCCACTTCTGTTCGCACCCGGCGAGGTCGTCAGGGAAGAGGATTCGCCTCCAGCCATCGTGCGGGAAAGTCCCCTCATCGCTGAAGCCGGTGTACTCGAACCAGCGGCGGTTGAAGTAATCGAGGGAGCCGTCGGGCCGCGCCGTCCAGACGATCTGCGGCATGGCATCGGCCAGTTGGCGGAAACCGGCCTCGCTCGCCTGGAGTTCCTTATCTCCCTGCCGGCGGGCGGTAATATCGCGGAAGATCAGAACGACCCCACTGACTTCCCCGTCCTCGTCGCGGATGGGAGCGGCGCTATCGTCAATGGGTCGTTCGGTCCCCTCCCTGGCGATGAGGACGGTATGATTCGCCAGGCCGACGACAATCCCTTGACTCAAGACCTTCTCGACAGGGTTTTCGGCCCGCTTGCGGGTCTGCTTGTTGACGATGTGAAACACGTTGTCCAGGTGCTTCCCCGCAGCCTCGTCCTGCGTCCAGCCGGTCAGGACCTGGGCCACGGGGTTCAGGAAGGTCACGCGGCCGTGCGAGTCGGTGCTGATCACTGCATCTCCGATGCTGGCAAGGGTGACTCGCAACCGGGTCTCCGACGCGGCGGCACGTCGCTCGGCCTCGACCAGTGCTTCGTGTTCCTTCCGCTCGGTCAGGTCGGTCACGATCAGGCACAGGGCCGCTTCTCCTTGCAACGGCAAGGTGTTGAGGTGGAGGTACGCTGGCAACGTGCCGCCAGCGGCCGTTTTCAGCCCCACCTCCCCCTGTCGGGAAGAGGTGGACGCTTCCCGGATCATGGCAGCGAAAGAGGACTGGTCGGCGTCCACAAGGAATTGGCGGAAAGGAACGCCGATCACCCGCTCGGGCGGCGTCTTCACCATGTCCGCGAACCGCCGGTTGCAATAGAAAATGGTGCCGTCGGCGCTCATGGTCACAGCGCCTTGCCCCATGACTTCCACGAAGACCCGGTAGGGGTGTTCCGCCCCCTCCAGGGTGTACACGCGCTTACCCTGCGATCCCGAGGCGATGACCAACGCATCAACCTTGCCCGTGCGAATCGCATCCAGAGCCGCCTCGGCATCCTCGAGGCGGCCGCGCAATTCCACATTTTCCGCCTGGATTTGCTCGAGGGTCTGGGTCATGGGTCCGTCACTCACGTTTTTGCAAATTCAGACCGACCAGAACTCGCTCCACGTCCGACAGGTCGCCCACCAATCGGCGGAGGGGTTCGGGGAGTACTTTGATGAGTGTGGGCGTGGCGACGATCTCATCGCTCTCGGCCAGGTCGGGATATTGGTACAGGTCGATGACTTCCAGTTGGTAACGGCCGTGAAGGTGTTCCTCGCATACCGCTCGAATGGTGGCGATCGCCTCCGTGGAGCGGGGGGTCAGTCCCGAGATGAACAACCGCAGGTTGTATTTATCGCCCTCGGCCCGGGACGCCAGTTCTTCAAAGCGTTTGGTGGCATCGTGTTCCTCTCCCTTCTCCATGTCTGTCTCCCGATTCGAGAAGACGAAGTCAGCGCGGGCGCAGCTGCAAGCCCACCAGGACCCGCTCGGTGTTGCTC
>JBBRIK010000819.1:0-3744 GCA_038221045.1 Gemmatales bacterium | reverse complement strand
TTTCCCCGATTACAACATCTGACCGGTTTCCCCTCACCCCCAACCCCTCTCCCCAGAGGGGCGAGGGGAGCTAGAACGGCGGTGAAGAGGATGCAAACAATGTCCCACACGGACGAGTTGCTCGCTCGTCTGGACCGCTATCTCCGCGCCTATCGCGGAGCGTTTCGCCGCCAGGACCAGAGACGCTGGGCGGCGACGTACCTGCTCGGGCTGTTGCAGTCGGGCGAGCGCAAGAGCATCGAGAACATGACCCGCTGTCGTCCCCTGTCGGCGCAACAGGGGACGAGGGACGTGGCCCAGGCGCTCCAGCATTTCATTCATCGCAGCCCGTGGGAGGAGGACCACGTTCGCCGGCTCTATCTGGAACAGGCCGCATCGCTGGTATCGTCCGAGGGCTTCCTCGTTGTCGAGGAAATGACCTTCATCAAGCAGGGCCGGCCCTCGGCGGGCGTGCAGCGGCAGTACAGCAGCAGTCTGGATCGCAAGGTGAACTGCCAGCTCGCCGTCGCGCTGCATCATGTCAGCCCATTGGGCTGTACCCCACTGGGTCTGCGCCTCTACTTGCCGCGCGGCTGGCTGCAAGACCCGGAGCGTCTCAAGGCCGCGGGAGTTCCAGTCGCGCACCAGACGGCAACGAGTAAGGCGGCCATCGCCCTGTCGCTGCTCGATGACGCTCTCGCCGCAAAGATTGTCGGGCGCGGGGTTCTCCTCGGCGATAATACAAGCCTGGGGTCAGAGCTACGCGAGGGGCTGCCGTCGCGCGGACTGGACTTCCTGGGGTCCATACAGGAGGATCTGCGCGAAGGGCTTCGCGAATCGGATCGTCTCCTTCAGGAAGAGCTGGGGTTGGACCATTTCGAGGGCCGCTCCTGGCGAGGCTTCCATCATCACGCCATCCTGGTGCTGCTCGCCCATGCCTTTCATGCTCAGGAAGAGAAATCGCCCTGACCTGCCTCTTCCCGATCAGACACAAATAGGGTAGCTTATGGAAGGCAGGAAGCGAGCCGATGAGGCTCGCTGAACCGGCTCTCCCCGCTTTGAGACACGTCCATCCATGAACTTTCGATACGTCCGCTGCTTGCGAGGGCCGAACGTCTGGGCCTCGTGTCCCGTCTTTGAAGCCGCTCTGGACCTCAGCGAAGGATTGTCCTGGTCTTCGGAAGACGTCCGGAAGACGATTGCTCGTCTTGAAGCCGCCTTTCCCGATACGAAATTCGAGACCGCCAGCGAGGACGATTCTCCCCTCATGGTTTTGGCGCGAGCGTTCGGACTCGCCGCGTTGAAACTTCAGTGCCTGGCGGGAAATGCCGTGTCCTTCACAGCGGCTCGCGTAACTTCCGACTCTGGCGTGATTCTGACGGCCTTCGAATTCGCTGAGGAAACCGTCGGCCAGCCAGCGATGGACACCGCCCTGCGTCTTCTTCAGTCGGCAAGGGAAGGCAGTCCTCTGGCTCTCGAAGAAGACCTTCGCTGTCTGCGAGGTCTGGCGTACAAGCAGCGTCTGCCCGTCAGCACGGCAGTGATCTACCATGCCGCTCGCGCCCGAGGCATCCCCGCGACGCGTTTGCATCCTGAGTATCAGCGGTTTCTGCGATTGGGTCAGGGGTCGAAACTGCATCTGTGCCAGGCTTCCGAAACCGACGACATCACTACCCTGGGAAGGATTCTTTCCACCGACAAGTACCTCGCCAAGCATCTGCTCCGCGCCGCGGGCGTTCCCGTCCCCGAGGGCCGGCTCGTCTCGATGGCCGAGGAAGCCTGGGCCGCCGCCTCGGCACTGGGTCTGCCGGTGGCCATCAAACCGCTGGACACCGACCTTGCCACCGGGGTGTCCCTCGATCTGAAGAGCCGCGAACAGGTGGAAGCCGGGTTTCACTTCGCCCGCGAACACAGTTCCGAGGTGCTGGTGGAACGCTTCGCTCCGGGGATGGAGCATCGCGTGCTGGTGGTCGCCGACCGCGTCGTCGCGGTAGCGCGGATCGAACCTCCCAATGTCGTCGGCGATGGCGTCTCGACCGTGGCGGAACTGGTGGAGCGAGTCAACAAGGACCCCCGGCGAGGCGATGAAGACAGTGGCGCTCCCCTGAACAAGATCAAGACCGATGACGTCGCGCAGGCGGTCCTGGCCGGCCAGGGACAAACGCTTGACTCCATTCCCCCGGCAGGGATCCGAGTGCTGTTGCGGCGCAATCCTCCTTACATCAAGAACGGCGGCAACCTCGCCGATCTGACGGACCGCATTCACCCGAGTACGATTGCCCATGCCGTGGCGGCGGCTCAGGCGCTGCAACTGCGTGTGGCCGGCCTGGACGTGGTGGCCGTCGATATCGCCCGCCCCCTCGAAGAGCAGAACGGCGTGGTCGTGGAGATCAACGCGGGTCCGGGACTGTGGCTACACATGGCCCCTTGGGCCGACTCTCCTCGTCCCATCGGCGAGGCCATTGTGGCTTCGATGTATCCTCTGGGAAGCGATGGCCGCATTCCCGTCGTGGCGATCCTCGGCGATACCACGGGCTGCGCCAAGAAACACTTGATGTCCCTGCTGGCGTTCGCGGGGCTTCGTGCCGGCGTCGCCGGCGAGGCGGAGGTCGTCGTGGCCGACCGGCACTGGGAGGCGTCCTTGCGGACCCCGCAGGAACGTGCCAGCCTCTTGATGCAGAACTCCAGCGTCGATGTGGCCCTGCTGGAGACCAACCCCCGCGAACTCATCGGCGCCGGCTTCGGCAACGATCGCTGCGACGTCGCCCTCGTCCTGGATTCCACAGTGTCCGGCGCGGAAGGGGACGGAATCGGTCTCGCCCCCAGCGAGTTCGCTCACGCCCTGCGGCACGCCCTGGCTTCCGAAGGGGTTTTCGTGTTGCCCGCGGAGGGAGCGGCGGCCAGCATCGACGCCAGCGCGCCGGCGAATCGGACTATCCTGGTCGCCGTTCAGGGACAGGCTCCCCGGCTCAGCGCACATCTTGCCGCGGCAGGCCGCGTCCTCATGGTGCAAGGAGAGTACCTGGTCCTGGCCCAGGGGACCGAGGCGCCGATCGTGCTTGGGAAATGTCTTGAGGGGATGACGGAAGAAAAGTTGCCGGCGCTCCTCGCCGCTCTCGCGGCCGGGCTTGTCCTCGACCTGTCTCTCGAAACGCTGAAGCGCTATCTCTGCTCAATGCCCTGAGGAGAGAACCGCTCGCTTGCGTTTCGCGCTCTTGAATCGAGCGCGAAACGCAAGCGAAGAGTTGCGCCGCTTACTTCGTGGCGTTCTCGTGCAGGCGGGAAACGTACTTCCAATCGACGACCTTCCACCAGTTCTTGATGTAGTCGGCCCGCTTGTTCTGGTAGCGCAGATAGTAGGCGTGTTCCCACACGTCGAGGCCGAGGATGGGGACGCCGCCGGTCTCCTCCATGATCGGGTTGTCCTGGTTCGGCGTGCTGGTGATGGCCAGCTTGCCGCCCTTGACGACCAGCCAGGCCCAGCCGCTGCCGAAGCGTCCCACGGAGGCCTTGGCGAACGCCTCCTGGAACTTCGCGAAACTGTCGAACGAACTGTCGATGGCCTTGCCGAGCGCTCCGCCCGGCTCGCCGCCGCCGTCCTTGGACATCATCAGCCAGAACCAACTGTGGTTGAGATGGCCGCCTGCGTTGTTCCGAACCGCCATCCGAATCGCCTCGGGGACCTTGCCCAGGTGAGAGACGAGTTCGGTCAGCGACATCTTCTGGAGGTCGTCCTGATCCTTGAGAGCGGCGTTGAGGTTGGTG
>JBBRIK010000818.1:0-3749 GCA_038221045.1 Gemmatales bacterium | reverse complement strand
GCAGAGAAGGTAGGTTCAGAGGGCATGGACTGCTCCTGTCCGCCAAGAGAAATGTGCATCCTGCCCGGCTTCCGCAGCCGAGCTTCTCTCGTAGCGTAGGGACTCCCGAAAGATTTGCCACACCCCCAGCTCGGAGCAGTTCGGGAGGGAGAAAACCTCTCTGGGTCTGGATAAGGTGGCGGGAACCGAAACGCACCGGGCGAAAAAAGGTGTCGCGGGGCCGATCAAAGCGATAAACAAGACGGTCACGATTCGTTCCACAATCGTGACCGTCTCTTTGTCCGCTCGGCCAGGAGGACGCTTTCACGTCTGAGCCGGCGGCTCGGCTTCCAGCGGAGCGTCGAGCAGGCGGAAGACCTCCTCCGCACGACGACTTATACAACAGAAGATTGCGAGTCACAATCCGAGTGAATACGAAGCAGCTTGTTCTTGCCAGTTCCTCATACCGTTGCATGGGCACCAGCCATTGAGATATCAGGAGTCGCACGTTCGGGAACGGATCCCGTGACCGTGTGCGGCGGCCCGAAGGGGTGAGCGGAAGTTGCGGCCGGTTGCCGGCGTCCTCGGCGGCCACGGCATTTGCTGGGGAGGAAATCATGCCGACACTCATTGTGAACGGAGCCGAGCTCTCCTACGAGGACACCGCCTCGGGTCGACAAACCGTTGTGTTCGCTCACGGTCTACTCTGGAGCGGCCGCCTGTTCGATGCCCAGGTCGCGGCCCTGCGCGACCGCTATCGGTGCATCACCTTTGACTTCCGCGGTCAGGGCCGCAGCAAGGTCACCGAGTCGGACTACGACATGGAAACGCTCGCGGGGGACGCGGCGGCCCTGATCGAGCAACTCAGCGCCGGGCCGTGCCACTTCGTCGGCCTGTCCATGGGAGGGTTCGTCGGCATGCGCCTGGCGGCCCGGCGGCCCGAATTGATCCGGACGCTCACGCTGCTGTCCACCTCGCCCGATCGCGAGTCGTTCTCCACCGCGTTGCGCCTGCGCGGCATGTCGTTCATCGCCCGCTGGCTGGGCGTGCGGCTGGTGATCGGCGGAATTATGAAGCGGCTGTTTGCCCCGAAGTTCCTGAATGACCCGGCCCGCGCCGACCAGCATCAGGAGTGCTGGCGGCGTCTGCTGGCCATCGACCCGGTCGGGGCCCGCCGGGCGGCGCTGGGGGTGATGACACGGCAACCGGTTTACGAGGAGTTGAATCGGATCAAGGCGCCGACCCTGATCCTGGTTGGAGACAGGGACCCCAACACCCCCCCGGAGAAGGCCCGGCGCATCCAGGAGGGCATTCCCGGCTCCCGGCTCACTGTATTCCCCGATGCGGGACACACGCTGCCAGAGGAGGAACCGGATGCCGTCAACGCGGCCCTGACCGCATTTCTGGCAGCCCACGGAGAGTGAACGCCCAGGGCGTTCGCCGGATTCCGTGTGTCTGTTCCGGAAGGGAATTCTGGAAGGAGTCAGGCCCCGACTGACCTGCGGCATGTAGGAATCCGCGTAGGTCAGGCCGCGCCTGACGTTCCCCTCCCTCCAGACCGGGCCTTGTATTACGCCGGCAACGAAGTTCCTCATGTGGGCCGGATTTCCAATCCGGCCCACGTTACTTACTTGCCGCCGTAATAACGGGCGCGGTCCCTGGCTTGACCGGTTGGGATGCCGAACGCCTTCGGATTCTCATGATTCGACGTCCTGTCATGGATGGCTATACTGTTTGGGGTCGTCCGTGCGCCCGGCCTCTCCCTGAAGGCCTGAACCCCTTCACGGCAGAACCTCCATTCCTCTCGTTTCCACCTTGAGCGTCCCATGAGCAATCCCGAATCCGCAACCGAGGAGAAGGCCTACGCGATTTACGCTTACGCCGCCGAACAAATGGGAAAGGGCGTTTCGCCCGCGGACGTCGAGAAAGACCTCATCGGACAAGGACTCGAACCGGAAGGCGCCGCTCTGGTTGTCCGAAAGCTGCGAGAGATACACAAGGAGGCGGCTCGGAAGAACAAGATTCATGGCGCACTATGGTGTATTGGCGGCCTTACGGTTAGCGTCGTCACCTGGCTATTGGCGGGGGCAGGGTTAATGGGCGGGTCCTATGTCGTCGCATGGGGAGCAGTGGTCTATGGGGCCATACTGTACCTGCGCGGAGTTCATGCATCGGACGAGTGATACCGCAGGCACCGTCTTGCGCTCTCATGGGCGAAAAAATGCGTCGCGGATCGATGAGGATGCTCTCTTCAATCGTCCTGCCTTCAGGCCACTATGCGCACCCCGGACGGAAATGCGCACCAGGGGGTGTGTGGCGCACGCGCAATGCAACGAAACGAATCGTTTGTTCACAATAGTTGGCCGGAATGGTGCTACCAACCACGAATTCCTATCGGACCCTTTATTCCTTCAAACGTCGTCTCATGGACGCGAGCAGCCGCCGTCAGGCAACCTGAGATGACAAGATACAGCAAGAAGGCGGCCGATCGAGCTTGCACATCGCTGGCAAGGTCCGCACGTCTCTGGATTTTGGGCGAGGGATGATACAATGATCCGAGAAGGACCGTGGGTTCGTTGAAAGTGGATAGAAGCCAGTGGAAACCGACCAGAACATGACGATGGGCCGACCCAAGAAAGGCGTTCCCGAAGGACTGTGGATGCGCTGTCCGCAGTGCAAGGCCACGCTGTTCCGCAAGGAAGTCGAGAGCCGCTACAACGTCTGCCCCGAGTGCCAGTATCACTTCTACCTGCCGGCCAGCGAACGCATTCAGCAAGTGCTCGATCCGGAGAGCTTCGAAGAGTGGTTCACCGATCTCGCTCCCTGCGATCCGCTCGGCTTCAAGGATCGCATTCCCTACGCCGACCGTCTCAAGGCGGAGCAGGCGAAGACCGGCATGAATGACGCCGTGGTCACCGGCCGCGGCTACATTCGAGGCCGGCCCGTCGTGCTGGGCATCACCGATTTCGCCTTCATGGCCGGCAGCATGGGCTCGGTCGTCGGCGAGAAACTCACACGCGCTGCCGAGGAGGCGATGCGGCTGGAACTGCCGTTGATCTTCATCAGCGGCTCCGGCGGCGGCGCGCGCATGCAGGAGGGCATCCTGTCGCTGATGCAGATGGCCAAAATCTCGGCCGCCCTGGGCCAGTACGACAGGGCGGGCGGATTGTACATCTCGATCCTGACCAATCCGACGATGGGAGGCGTGGCGGCGAGCTTCGCGCTGCAGGGCGACCTGACCCTTGCCGAGCCGGGAGCGCTGATCGGCTTCGCCGGCAAGCGGACCATCTGGAACACGGTGCGTCTGGAGTTGCCGGAGGGCTTTCAGACGAGCGAGTTCCTGTTGCAGCATGGCTTCGTCGATCGGATCGTTCACCGCATGGACCTGCGGACCGAAGTGGCTCGTATCATCGATTATTGCGAACATTGAAAGTAGCTCGGAACTCGGAGCGCGGAGTGCGGAACGAAGAAATCAACTCCGCACTCCGAGTTTCGAGTTGGGGAGAGATCCGTGGGATTCGGAAAGTGGTTGAAGGGCCTGTTCGGCGGCAAGAAGGGGCCGCGCGCCACTCCGCGCGTCGATGTCGGCAAGCGCTTCGATCTGCTGAACCGGACCGGACAGGGCAGCATGTCGAAGGTCTGGCGGGCGCGCGACAAACAGATCGGTCGGCTCGTCTGTCTCAAGTTGCTCGACCGCACCAAGACCGCTCACTTCGAGGCCCGCTTCAAGGGATTGAAACGGCCCAGTGAAGGCGTCATCTGCGCCGGCC
>JBBRIK010000817.1:0-3756 GCA_038221045.1 Gemmatales bacterium | reverse complement strand
GATGATCCGCGGGCCTATCTGGAGCGGTTGCCGGCCGGGTTGGCGGGCATCTACCTGCGATTCTTCGAGCGTCGTTTCGCGGATGAAGTGGACTATGAACCAGTGCGCCGGCTCTGGCAAGTGATGATCGCGGCCAGGCAGCCCTTGACGGAGAAGCAACTGTCGGCGGTGACGGGGCTGCACATGGTTTGCGAGTTGCCGGCCCTGTTGCGGAGCGTGTCGCAATTCGTCGTCCGCCGCCCGCAACAGGGTAGCGAGGACGTGTATGCGGTCTATCACAAGTCGCTGACGGAATGGCTGACCGATGACGAAACCCGCCGCGATACGACCTGGTACGCCGACCCGGTTGAGGGCCGCAAACGGCTGGCAAACTGGTGCTGGAGCGAGTATCAGCGCGGGCCGCGCAAGATGGACGGCTACGCGCTGCGCCATCTGCCGGCCCATTTGATCGAGACGCAGCGCTGGGACGATCTGGCGGCCCTGCTGACGGACCTGTCCTATCTGGAGACGAAAGCAGAGACCGGACTGGTCTTCGACCTGTCCGCCGACTTCGGCGCGGCGGTGAAGGCGCTGCCGGACGAACACGCCTGGCAGCGGCGGCTGGGATTGCTGGAAGAGGCGCTGGGGCTGGACCTGGCGTTTCTGGGGCGTCATCCATCGGCGCTGTTTCAGACGCTGTGGAACCGCTGCTGGTGGTATGACTGCCCCCAGGCGGCAAAACACTATTGCCAGGAGCCGGACAAGGGGACGCCTCCGTGGGAAGCAGCGGCGCCAAGGCTGTCGGAACTGCTTGAACAGTGGCGCAAGGGCAAGAGCGCGGCGCCGGGATTCCGCTGGCTGCGGCTGTTGCGGCCGCCGAGCCATCATCTCGGCACCGCCCTGCGAATGATCCTGGCCGGACACGAAAAGGGGGTGACGAGCGTCGCCGTGTCGCCGGACGGCAAGCGTCTGGCTTCGGGGTCGCGTGACCAAACGGTGCGTCTGTGGGACGCGGAGACGGGCCTGGAATTGCGCCGGCTCGAAGGACACACGAACGGGGTGACGAGCGTGTCGTTCCGCGGCGACGGCAAGCGTCTGGCCTCGGGGTCGCAGGACGAGACGGTGCGTCTGTGGGACGCGGAGACGGGCCTGGAACTGCGCCGGCTCGAAGGACTCACGAGCACTGTGTTGAGCGTGTCGTTCAGCGCCGACGGCAAGCGTCTGGCCTCGGGGTCGTATGACGGTACGGTGCGTCTGTGGGACGCGGAGAGCGGCAAGTGCCTGGAAGTGATCGAGGGCGACACCGATCCCTTTGCGGCAGTGAGGGCTGCCGACTTCCGCTGGCGAGCCGTCCGCAAACCGCTCGAAACCGTCATCCAAGACAGCAGTTCGAGCCAAGCCGTCGCCTGGATCGCCTTGACTCCTCAGGACATCACCACCCATCGTTCGGGCCGCATCTGGGCCGGTGACACCGCCGATTACGTCTGCCTCTTCGCTCTTGAAGGCGATTAGCGCGATCCTTCCGAAAGTTGGTCGTTGCTCGGAAAAGAGCCATTTCCGACCCCTCGAGTCATGTGCATCCATCAGCCTTCAGGGCAAAGGGGCGAAGGGGGCCTGTTGGTGTCTCGTGCGCGCCGGTGTGAGTGGCACCGTTTTGAGGGAGAGTGCGGCAAGGCGTGCGCGCGCGTGGGGTACCCTGAAAATGGCATGTCGCAAGAGCAAATCCTGTCAAGCACTTGCGTTTGTGAGCAGGGTACGCCACTGAACTTGGCGTACCCTGGATCGGCATCCCCTGAAGAAACACTCCGCGGAAGGCTTGATGGCGTTCCCTCTCTCGCAAGCACGTTCCTTGAATCGACACGAGCAGAACCGCTTCTCTCTTGCACGAACACGGTCCGCCCGGCCGTTGAGGTTTGGTTTCGATGACCGGTCGCCCATGGGGGCAAGACAGCGGTTAAGGGTAATTGTCTTATCGGCAGCGGACGCGGACCCACTTTACCTCACATCCGCCGCCTTGCCATCAGAAAGGCGCGATCGCTGGCGAATGAGCCTGGCTTAGTTTTGGGGACAGATCGCTCGGCTGTATCTCAAGCGAACGCAGCCGGGTGTGTGACCTATAGTCCAGTCATCTGCGCAGAAACCTTGCCATCCTCTCTCAAGGTGCGCACTGTAGAATAGCTATCGCTCTGCTGAGGCCGAAACGGTGTCGGGGACGAATGTCGCTGGGAAGAAACTTCCTCGGAACGCGTGCCAGGGGACAACGATGGAGCCGGAAGAACTGCAAGAGAGTGCCGAACGGGACCAGCTTTGGGCCAGCCTGCGCGCCCTCTTGCCAGCAATCGAGGCGCTCGCGGCAGGTGAGTTGACGACTTCGCCCCAGCAGCAACAACTCGCGCAACTCCTGGCCCGCGTCGTTCTGTCCGAACTCCAGTTCCGGGGCCGGCACGGGGTGTCGGATTGACGCTGGCCCATGACGGAAGCGGAGCGGCTGGCCTGCACCGACACAAAACGGGTGGACGGCTGTCTGCTGTTGGCCAAGTCGTGAACACCAGGGAATCTCGGTCGTCCTCCCGATTCACTCTCTACTCTTCCACGATGTCCTCGAACCTGCCGATGGCGACGATGCCGGTGCGCACGATCAACACGCGCTTGCGGTTCTTTTTTATCCCTGTGCGCTTCGAGGCCGCGACGTAGTTCTCGCGCGTCGTCTGCGTGTCGCGCAGGTCGTGCAGGTCGGCGTTCTTCAACTCCAGGAACCGCTCATCGACGCGCAGCAGCGTCCCCAGACAGACGTAACTGCCCTCAAAGTCGATCACCACTTTCTCGCCGACGAGTTCCTCGATCATCGCGGACGCTCTCTCTATGTTGACAGCGATTCTCCGGGAGAACACCGTTCATGTCAAACCTGCCTGCCGCCGAACGATTCTATCACGACGCCCTGGCGCGATTGAACACTTTGCTCGACAGCAATCGCTCCGCCCTGGACCGCGCCGCCGCTCTCTGCACCGAGACCATCGCGGCCGATGGTCTGGTGCATCTGTTCGGCTGCGGGCATAGCCGGATGTTATGCGAGGAGATGACGCCGCGTCAGGGCTGCTTCGTCGGCTGGCACACCATCGTCGAACTCGCCCTGTCGTTCCACAACCTCATCGTCGGCCCCAATGGCCTGCGCCAGAGCCTGCATCTGGAGAAGACCCCCGGCTACGCCGAGCAGATCCTGCGCAACTTCGCCTTCGGGCCGAAGGACGTGCTGATTGTCATCTCGACCAGCGGGATTCGCGAGGTCATTATCGAGATGGTGGAGGCCGCGAAGAAGCGCGGCCTGGCGGTGATCGGCGTCATCAGCCGGGCGCACTGCGAACAGGCGAAGCCGGCGCACGTCTCGGGACAGAAACTGCTCGACGTCGCCGACGTGATCCTCGACAACGGCGCGCCGGTCGGCGACACCACGGTAACGCTGACGAGTGGGCAGAAGACAGGGCCGTTCAGCACGGTCGGGGGAGCGCTCCTGATGAACATGCTGCGTTGCGAAGTGGCCCAGCGGCTGATCGATCGCGGGGTCGAGGTGGTGTTCCTGCCCAGTCATCAGATTCCCGGCAGCAAGACTGTCGAGGAGCAGTTGGAGTACTTCTACGCTCAGTACGCGCGGCGTGTCGGCCCGCTGTACACACGACAGTAAAAGGCGAGCCGAGAGGCGTAAGCCCGCGGGGTGCTCGTGCAGAAGAAACCGAGGGCGTACGCCTCACGGCTCGCCCCCGCAAACGCGGTGGGTCACGT
>JBBRIK010000816.1:0-3758 GCA_038221045.1 Gemmatales bacterium | reverse complement strand
CAAGTACAGCGTGACTTGTCCATCTGGCACACTAAGATCGGCCACATGCTTTTGCAGCAGGGCGGGGTGCAGAAGGCGCTGGACCAGTACCAGGAAGGGCTGAAGATCAGCAAGCGCCTGGCCGAGGCCAATCCGCAGGATTTCCTAGCCCTGCATGATCTGTCCTTGTCTCATAGCTACATCGGTGATGTACTACTTCGGCAGGGGGAAGTGCAGAAGGCGCTGGAGCAGTACCAGGACGGCCTGAAGATCCGCAAGCGCCTGGCCGAGGTCGATCCGCAGAATGCCGAAGCGCAGCGTAACCTTTCCTTCTTGCACTACAAGATCGGCGACGAGTTGCTGAAGCAGGGGGAAGTGCAGAAGGCACTGGAGCACTACCAGGAACTTTTGAAGATCAGCAAGCGCCTGGCCGAGGCCGATCCG
This sequence comes from Gemmatales bacterium, assembly GCA_038221045.1. Taxonomy (GTDB): domain Bacteria; phylum Planctomycetota; class Planctomycetia; order Gemmatales; family Gemmataceae; genus JBBRIK01. The sequence goes on along the minus strand of JBBRIK010000816.1, from coordinate 3,335 downwards.
CAGGCTGCTCTAGCCCAGGACGACCTGTCCGTCTCACACGATAGGATCGGTGACGTGCTACTACGGGAGGGGCAATTGCCGAAGGCGCTAGAGCATTACCAAGATGCCCTGAAGGTCAGAAAGCATCTCGCTGAAGCCGACCGTCAGAATGTCAAAGCGCAAACGAGCCTGGTTATCAGCTACTTCAAGATCGGACGGGTGGAAAGAGAGGCGGGGCGTCATGAATATGCAGCGCAGTCATTCGAGCGAGGAGCAGCCCTGCTCGAATTCCTCGACAGGGCAGGCAAGCTCAAGGGAACTCGCTTTGCGGACTGGCCTGGCGACCTCAACGCGGAGGTTCGCATCTGTCGCGCCGCTATCAAGGCAATGGAGAGCCTCGATGCTGCTCTGAAGCAGCCCCATGATCTCGTGTTCTATCTGCTTGCGGAGCGCTGCCGCGTCCTGGCGATGCGCGGCCAGCATGCCGACGCTGCCGCAGCCGCCGAGAAAATGGCCGAACGAGCGAAAACGGGAGCCAGTTTCCACGAGGTAGGCCGTGCATTCTCCCGCTGTGCTGCCGCGTCGAAGGATCAGGAACGGTATGCTGCGTATGCTTCCTGCGCCATCGAGATGCTCGGCATTGCTCGCGATGCGGGTGCGTTCAAGGTCGCTGGCAACCTTGCCGATCTGAAGTCGTCGCGCGACTTCGTTCCGCTGCGGCAGCGCGACGACTTCAAGAAACTGCTCGCCGAACTGGAGCGCCCTCGGCCCTGACTCTCACATCCCGAAGCAGTTCCTGCGCGACGAGGGAACGCACCGCGATCCCCCCCCCCTCGCCTGGGCTGCTTCGGCCTGGCGTTCGACCTGTTCCCGCGTATCCGTCTCAGCAGATTCACGGGGTCCAGCTTTCGATCTTCAATCCCGGCACTTGCTCGAAATCGCGTTTGTTGGCAGTAAGAAGGGTGGCGTCCTGCACCAGAGCGATGGCAGCGATCTTCAGATCCATGGTGCCGATCCGCACTCGGGCAGCGCGTAGGCGCTCAAACTCGTCGGCAGCCCGGTCATCGAAAGGGAGGATGACCCAGGCCGAGAAGAAATCGAAGAGGCTCCCCAGGCGCGAGTAAGCGTGCGTCTGACGATGCACTTTTCGCTCGCGGCCGATTACGGCCATCCAGCCGCGCATGACTTCTTCGACACTGATGATCGAGGTGGCAACTTCATCGTCAGGCATCGACGCCAGTCTCGACGAGATCGCGGCGTAGCCGGCACTCTCGGGAATTGTCAAAAGCGTGAGGTGATCCGTGTCCAGGAGGATCATTCGGGATTGTCCTGGCGATCGGCTTCACGGATGTCGCGGCCCGCCTGGAAAATCTCCTTCATCACCTCGTCCCCCGCAAACATGCCGAGGGTTCGACGCCAGTTTTTCCTTCGAGGCTCACTTGGTTCCGGTAGGCGCATCTGGGAAAGAGACGCCTCAAGGGCGGCCACACGCTCGGCCAGTGATTCGAGTGTTAATTCTGCCATGATCGCTCCTTTCTTTCCCTGATTGTACGCTGGTCCCCTTGGTCGGTACAAGGGTCGCCTCTGCTTCAGCAAGTGCCGAGCAAATGGCCGAACTTGCCTGCCTCGCCTAGCATTGCCCCTGCCCGCCACGCTCTCGATGAGTACCCCGCCATGAATATTCTCTCCCGCATGATGCTCCTTCTCTTTGGCTTCAGTCTTTTCGCACCCGCCGTGTCAGCCGATGAGCTGGAGTGGGTCGCGGCGATGAAGTCGGTCCACGCCCGCTTCAAGGGGATGCCGGGTACCTTCGCTCACTTCGGCGATTCGATCACCGTCACGATGGCCTTCTGGTCGCCGCTCGCCTATCAACCGAACAACCTCGACGCCGACGCCGCTGGTGATCTCACGCTCGTCAAGAAGACCATGAAGAACGATTGCTGGCGCGGCTGGAAGGGACCGGAGTACGGCAACAATGGCTCGATGACCATTCGCTGGGCTGACGACAACGTCGAGCGCTGGCTGAAGAAGCTCAATCCCGAAGTCGTTCTCATCATGTTCGGCACCAACGACCTCACACAGGTCCCTCCGAAGGAATACGAGACAAAGACGCGCGCCGTCGTCAAACGCTGTCTCGACAATGGCTCCATCGTCATCCTCAGCACCATCCCGCCGCGCAGCGGACTGCTCGACAAGTCGCGCCAGTTCGCCGACATCGTTCGCAAGATCGCGAAGGACGAGAAACTGCCGCTCGTCGATTACTTCGGCGAGATCGTCAAGCGCCGGCCCGACGACTGGGACGGCTCGCTGGCGAAGTTCAAGGACATCCCCGGCGACACCTACAACGTGCCGACACTGATCGCGCGCGACGGGGTTCACCCATCCAACACGCCAGGCGACTACTCGGCGGAGGGCCTCAACAAGAACGGCTACGCCCTGCGGAGTTATCTCACCCTTCGCGCCTATGCCGGCGTGATCCGTCATGTCCTCGCAACGGAGAAGCCCATGAATGACGAACTGAGAAAAGCGGTCACCTTCTATGCGTCGTTCGACAAGGAACTGAAGGCAGACTTCGCTGGCGGCGACCGTGAGCCGTGGACGCGCACGGGACAGCTCGACAAGAAGAACTTCGTCTTCGAGAAGGGCTATCCCGAGAAGGCATTTCTCATCGCGGCCGACAAGGGCATCAGCGGGGGAGCGCTCGAGTGCGTGGACGTCATTCCGGACAATGGACGGGTCTATTTCCCGGCGAAGGGCAACCTCGCCTACAAGAAGGGCGGCTGGGGCGGGACGGTGTCGTTCTGGCTCAAGGGCGATCCGAACACGATGCTCAAGACCGGCTTCTGCGATCCGGTGCAACTGACGCAGAAGGGCGCGAACAACGGCGGCATCTGGTGCGACTTCAACGACAAGAAGCCGCGCGATTTCCGCATGGGCGTCTTTCCCGCCGTGGCCGAGGGCGTCAAGCCGATCGCGGAGAGCGATCCGAAAGCGCCGATCGTCAAGACGAAGAGTACTGTCTTCAAGACAGACGAATGGCATCATGTCGCCCTGACCTGGAACAACCTCGACACGGGCAAGAAGGACGCGCACGCCGTTCTGTATGTCGATGGCAAGCCGATTGGCGAACTGAAGGACGTCGAGTTGGCGATGGACTGGGACATCGAGAAGGCAGGGATCTACGTCGGTATCAACTTCATCGGAATGATGGACGAGTTCGCGCTGTTCGGCCGAGCGCTGACAGAGGTAGAAGTGAAGCGCTTGCAGGAGCAGCCGGCGCTGTTGAGCGGGTTGAAGAATTGAAACTTGGGTTAGCCGCGATGCGAAGTCTTCGGAGCGGATCGCGCGCTGCGTCG
>JBBRIK010000815.1:0-3764 GCA_038221045.1 Gemmatales bacterium | reverse complement strand
TTGGCCGCGTCCTTGTCGATGACCTCGACGGTCAGCGGCGCCAGGAAGGCGACGCCGGCCATCTTCTTGTCCTTGTTGCGCGTCAGATAGGAGATCACCGGCTGAGAGCGGTCTTCCTTCGGCAGCACGGCGCGGGTCTCGATGATCCGCAGCCGGCCCTCGGTCGGCTCGTTGACGTAGACGATCTTCTCGCGCTTGACCGAATGGCCCGGCAGCGTGTTCTGCTCGTCCACGTACCAGCAGCGAACCCGGTCGCCCGGCTTCACCGTAATCTTGCCTTCCTCGACCTTCGCCGAGGTATCGACTTCCTTGGTGAAGATGCCGCTGTTGTCGAGCGTTTCCGTCGCGGTCAGTTCCACTTCCTTGCCGTCGTTGACCTGCGCGTACACCTTGACCTCGTCCTGCTTGGCCGTGCGGTCCAGGTCGTAGTCGGTCACCTCGATGATGAGTCTTTCGCCGGGATCGATCCGCAGCAGTTCCTTGCGGACGTTGACGACGTCGCCATTGGGCGACTTCAGGAAGTCGTAGCCGATGGTCGTCAGCGAGCCGTTGTGGTAAGTCGCCTTGAGCGTCGCGGTCAGCAGACGGGACGAACCCGTCGAGTTGACCTCGTCGATATAGGCCGCCGTGATGACGTCGCCGCCGGCGATTTCGAGGATGTCGTTGTTGGCCAGCGACAGCAGGTCGGCGTCCGTCGGCAGATGGAGCTTCTTGTTCTCCGTGTCGTGGATTTCGACGTGATTGATGGCCACCGCCTCGCCCTTGTACTCGTGGATGACGAGCCGGACGTAACGCAGATCGACCTTCGGGAAGCGGAAGTCCCAGTCGGCGTCCTTGGCCGTGATCGTCGCCGGTTTGCGCTCGCCGGCGTTCTTCGCCTCGGGCTGTTTCAGATCGAAGTCCGATTCCTTGAACGGAATGGGCGTGATTTCCGTGACGTTGTTGTCCGCGCGGAAGAGCGTTCCCTCAATGCCGGGCGTCTGCGGGTTAATGGCCCCGAAGACGACCAGATCGTGCGTCCCCTTCTCCAGGAGAACATCAACCGTGCGATTGCCGGCCCCAACAGGCAACACCAGTTCCTTGTCGAGATAGATGGCCGTCACGTCGGCGCGGATGACGAGGCGAGCCGCTCCGGATCGCGCCTGCACGAATTTCCCTTGCCACAGGGCCGTCATGGGGATCTGCTTGGCCCCCAGCGGCCTCGTCCAGGTGAGGTTGTCGGCCACTTCGGTCTTCGTTGGCTTGCCGGTCTTCGCCAGTTCGAGTACCTGATTCCAGGTGGTGTAGCCGACGGTGTTGAGGCCCTCGTAGAGCTTGAGCGTCATGCGCTCGAAGTTGCCGGCGGGAGGCAGCACGGGGGCCTCGACCGGATTGGACGCGAGCTTGAACCAGATGCGGCCATCGTCGCTGCCTTCAAGCGTGGCCCGGACCGGAGCGTTCTTGGTCGGGTCCGGCGTCGAGACGGTGATGCGATCGACGGTCTTGAGGTCCTTCATGTCGATGGTCAGCACCTTGGGCGTGATGCCGTCCGGCTCGCTGAGCCAGTACGTCTTCTTGTCCTTGTCGATCGCCATGAGCGGGCTGTGATCCAGCGCCGTGTTGGTCGCCAGCGCGCCGGCGGGCAGTTCGCCCGTCTTGGCAGTCCCCTCAAAGATTCCGGTGTGCGCGCCGGTCTCGGTGAGCGTCACCTGCACCTGATCGCCGCTGGCCGACGTCAGCTTGACCGTCACGGTGTCGGGCTTGTCGCTGATGTCGCGGTCGGGATCGACGACGCGCAGATAGAGCAGGTTGCCCGGCTTGATCTGATCCTTGGGCCGGCCAAGCGACTTGCGTTTGTCTTCCTCGTCGCCCTTGGCCTCGCGTTCGAGTTTCTTGCTGAAGCCCTCATCTTCCTCGTCGAAAATCTTGCTCGACGCGATATCGAGTTTGGCATCTGAAGCGATGCGAATCTCGGCGTCCGGCAGCGGGATGTCCTTGAACTCCTTCTTGAACGCCTCGGTGTAGTCGCAGCGGATGGTGTCCTTGCCGCTCAACTGAAGGATGCGGTCGTTCTTGGCCGGCGTGCCGAGTCGTGTCTCAAGGTCGGCCCGGAACAGGCCCTTGCCCGCGCCGCCGGAGAGGAGATAAATGATCTCCTCATCTCCGCCCGGCTCGGTCCAGACGCGGACGGGAATGCGGGCATGGCCCCGACTGACGCCGAGGTCGCTGTCCTGCACGACGATGGAGAGCGGCTCGCCCGGCGTGTGCCAGCGCTTGCTGTTGCGTCCCAACCGGCCGACGGTGCGGAGCAGTTCGAGCTGATCGACGTAGCGCTGCTCGGCCCCATACACTTCCGACAGGTTGAAGAGTACCTGGTTGGCCAACTCGATGGTCGGCACCCGTTCGAGGACGCCGCGGAAGATGTTTCTCGCCTCCTCGCGGTCGCCGCGCCGGCTGGCGAGGACGCCGCGGAGGAACTCGGCGCGAATGATGACGTCGCGGTCGCGCGAGCCGGCGAGACGCTCGAAGACTGCGTCAGCCTGGTCGTAGACCTTCTGCTCCATGTGCGTCTCGCCGATGCCGAACTCGGCCTCGATGGCCTGGGGCGTCTTGGCATAACGGTTGACTACCGTCTGATACTCGTTGCGAGCGAGGTCGAAGCGGCGCGACTTGAAGTAGTTCCGGCCCAGCATCACCTGCACGCGGGCCTTGTCGCTGTCGTCGATCTCCTTGGTCTCGCTGTGCTTGATGAGCCAGGCCCGGCAGATGTCCTCGACGCGGTTGGCGTTCTCGTCGCCGCCGGCCGCCAGGTGGCTGTCGCAAACGAACAGCAGCAGATCGAGCGGTACCTCGGTACGGTGCTCGTCGAAGAGCTTCTTGTTGGCCAGGTAGGTCTCGAACGCCAGTTTGTTGTCGCCGAGCCGCAGGTGCATCGCCGCCTGAAGCAGCGGAGCGATGGGACTCTTGTCGTCGATGGCCGAGCCGGCCGCGCCCATGCGCGAATAGGCCTGGGTCAGCATGTCGCGGCCCGCCTTGCGGCGTCCCTCATCGACGGAGAGATGATTCGCCAGAATACCGCCGAGGATCGTGGCCGTCGTCAGATAGTCCTTCTTGCCCATCGAGGTCTGGGCGTAGGACATCAGCACGTCCCAATCGACGTGGTCGCCGTAAGCCAGGAGCGACGCCTCGTTCAGCGCCAGCAGCCGTTTCATCGGCGGCATCTTCTGCTCGTCGCTCAGTTCGAGCAGAGCGCCGGCCGCGGCGGCGGAGGGCCGATCTAACTTGAGGTCGCGCAGCACCGTGAAGACGCGGCGCTTGTCGGCCTCGCTCATCTTCAGGTCGGCGCGAACCGCCGTGACCCAGCCCATCGACACGGGATAATCGTTGTTCGGGTTCCAGCCGGCGAAGGGGCGATTGCGACCCTTCTCGGCCGTCTCGCGGAGCAACTTATCGAAGCCGGCCAGGTCGTTGGCCTTGAACAGGCGGTCGGCCTTGAGCAGGGCGTAGTTGAATTGCCAGTAGCCTTCGACCGGCAACTGCTCGTCGAGGAACTTGACCTTCTCCGGCTCCGTCAGCAGACGGCCCATGAGGCGGTCGAAGCACTGGCGCGAATCCTGGTTGTCGCGATTGGCCGTCAGCCCCTTCTTCCACATCTCGACGGCTTCGGCCTTCATGGCGAGGGCGTCGAGATAGTCGCCCACGCTCGTCGAAGAATTGCCGTCGTAGCCATACTTCGTGATGTGCTTCTGAATCCAGGTCCAGGCTTGCTTGCCAAGCGTGGGATC
>JBBRIK010000814.1:0-3764 GCA_038221045.1 Gemmatales bacterium | reverse complement strand
GTAGTCAAGCGCGCGGGGGTTTGGTATCCTGAAGAAGATGTTAGATCGTGGCTGGGCTCAGGGGACGACCCCGCGGTAACCGGAACACCGAACAGAGGCCCACGCCGAGCCGTCGAGGAAGTCTGCTCATGCCCCCACGAGGATCGAATCCGCCTCCCAGCAAAGCTCGCCGTAAACCCGGTCCCCCTCCTTCGGGGACCTGGTTCTGGGTGATTGTCGGTCTCGCTGTCGTCCTGATGATCTTTCTGAGTACCTTCGACAATCGCATCGACATCCCCTATTCGACTTTTCTCAAGCTGATCGACAAGACGGCGGACAACGTCAAGAAGATCTCCTTCGGCACCAACGACCGCATTTTCGGCGAGATCGTCAGCGCGGACAAACTGCCCACGGCCGGCCGCGATGAGGAGGAGACGAAAGAGCTGAAGGAACTGAAAGAACGCTTCGAGAAGAAACGCGTAACCAAGTTCGTCACGCGCCGCTGGCCCATTCAATACGACCCCGGCCTCGTCGAGAGCCTCAACTCCCTTATCAAGAACCACAACCTCAAGATCGACGCGCCGGAAGACCCCTACGCCTGGGTCGGACCCATGATGCTGTTCCTGTTGCCGGCCCTGCTGTTGCTCGGCGTCTTCATCTTCCTGGTGCCGAAATTCCGCGATCCACTCGGAGGCAACTTCCTCAACAGTTACGTCAAGAGTCCCGCGCGCCGCTACGAGCGCGGCAAGACCCGGACCACCTTCGAGGACGTCGCCGGCATGCAGAACGCCAAGAGCGAACTGCAAGAGGTCGTCGAGTTCCTCAAGTCGCCGGAGAAGTTCCAGAGGCTCGGCGCCCAGGTGCCGCGCGGCGTGCTGCTCGTCGGCCCGCCCGGCACCGGCAAGACGCTGCTGGCCAAGGCCGTCGCCGGGGAGGCGGGCGTGCCCTTCTTCTCCATCAACGGCTCCGAGTTCATTCAGATGTTCGTCGGCGTTGGCGCCAGCCGGGTCCGCGACCTCTTCAAGACCGCCCGCGAGAACAGCCCCTGCATTCTCTTCGTCGATGAGGTGGACGCCGTCGGCCGGATGCGCGGCACCGGCGTCGGCGGCGGCTCCGACGAACGCGAACAGACGCTCAACCAGATCCTCAGCGAAATGGACGGCTTCACGCCGAGCGAGACCGTCATCGTCGTGGCCGCGACCAATCGGCCCGACGTCCTCGACGCCGCTCTGCTCCGTCCCGGCCGGTTCGATCGCCACATCACCATCGACCGTCCGACCTGGCAGGGCCGTATGGCCATCCTCAAGATCCACACGCGCAACAAGCCCCTGGCCGACAACGTCGATCTCGAGTCGGTCGCGCGCAGCACGATCGGCATGACGGGGGCGGACCTGCGCAACCTCGCCAACGAGGCGGCCCTTTTGGCCACGCGCGAGGGCAAGAACCGCATCGACCGCGTTGACTTCACGCGGGCTTACGACCGGGTGCTGATGGGTCCGGTGCGCGAGGAAGTGCTGGGCCTGGAGGGCCGGCGGCGGACTGCCTATCACGAGGCGGGCCATACGATCGTCGGTTGGCTCGAACCCGCCGCCGATCCGCCGCACAAGGTGACGATCATCCCACGCGGCCAGGCGCTCGGCGTGACGCTGATTCCGCCCGACGAAGATCGCATGCATCACGGCCTCGACTACTGGAAGGCGAAGCTGGCCTTCATCATGGGCGGCCGGGCCGCCGATCGTCTGATGTACAAGCAAGCCTATTCCGGCCACGAGAACGACCTGAAGCAGGCGACCCGGCTGGCTCGCTACATGGTCACGCACTGGGGCATGAGCGATCGTCTGGGGCCGATGTCGCTCCGCGTCGGCGAGGAGCACGTCTTCCTCGGCAAGGAGCTACAGGAGCCGCGCGATTTCAGCGAGGGGACCGCCAACGCCATCGACGAGGAAGTGCAGAAGTTGTTGCGCGAGGCCGACGAGCGGGCCTATTTCCTGCTGGACCAGAACCGCGACAAGTTAGAGGCCCTCGTCGATGCCTTGTTGGAGCGCGAGGAGCTGCTGCGCGACGAGATCGAGAAGGTACTGCGCGGCGAGAAACTACCGCCGATCGAGCCGACGCCACCGAAGAAGGAGCTTCCCCCTCAGACCAACTTCGCCTCGGACGGCGCGCGGGCGGTGACGGAGGCGTGACAGGACGGCATGTTTGATTTCATCGAGCGCCGGCTGTTGTTTCGCCCTGTCTCAGCCGCGCGATCCTGGGTCGAGCCACCCTCCGCGCTGCATGCGCAAGATGTCTTCCTGCCAATCTCGAAGAGTGTCACGATCCACGCCTGGTGGTGCGTTCCCGATGGCTGGCTTCCCGAGAACGGGGTTGTCCTCTACAGTCACGGCAACGCAGGCAACCTGTCCCATCGGGCCGAAGGGGTAGGACGCTGGCTGAGTCTGCTCGGCCGCGCCGTTCTCCTCTACGACTACCCCGGCTATGGCAAATCGACCGGCAAGCCGGGCGAACCTGGCTGTTACGCGGCAGGGGAGGCGGGACTCGAATGGATCAGCCGTGAGGCGGGCGTGTCCCCGGAACAAATCCTGCTCTATGGCGGCTCGCTCGGCGGAGCGATCGCCATCGAGTTAGCGACGCGCCGGCCCCATCGCGCACTCGTCAGTGTCAGTGCGTTTACGTCCGTCCCCGACATGGCGAAGAAGCAGTATCCCTGGCTGCCCGCCGGGCCTTTCCTTCGCCATCGCTTCGACAATCTCTCGAAAATCGGCCGTTGTCGGGGTCGAGTTTTTCTCGCGCATGGGACGGCGGATCGCTATGTCCCCTTCTCGATGGGCGAGAGGCTGTTCGCCGCCGCTCCCGCGCCGAAGCGATTCTTTCCGATGATCGACCACGATCACTATCACAGCCCTGGACCCGACTTCTATGTGGAGTTGCGCCGTTTTCTCGATGGCTCCTCCCCCGGTGAGATCGCATGAGCAAGCCGAAAGTCACTCGATCCTGGCGGCGCAAATCTCTGCGCGGGCTGGCCATGCTCGGCATCCTCTATGTCGCCGTGGCCGTGGTCCTGATGCTGTGCGAGGACCAACTCGTCTACATGGCCCGGACGGCATCGGAGGGCTGGACCGATCCGGCCGGGTTTGAGGTCGAGGACGTGACGTTGACCTCGGCGGACGGCACGAAATTGCACGCCTGGTGGGTCCCCGTCGAGGGCGGCGAGGGGGCGATCCTGTTCTGTCACGGGCAGGCAGGCAACCTGAGCAGCCGGGGCGCCCTGATGCCGCGCCTCAAGCGGCTGAAAAAGCCGATCCTGATCTTCGACTATCCCGGCTACGGCCGCAGCGAGGGAGAGCCGTCCGAGGCGGGCTGCTACGCGGCCGGCGACGCCGCCTACGACTGGCTCGTCCAGCAGAAGAAGGTGCCGCCCGCGCGGATCGTCCTCATGGGCAAGTCGCTCGGCGGCGGCATCGCGACGGACCTGGCCAGCCGCCGGCCTCATCGCGCCCTCGTCCTCATCATGAGCTTCACGACCATTGCCGACGCCGGCTGGCATCGCTTCCCCTTTCTGCCGACGGGCCTGCTGATGCACAATCACTTCGACAACCTGTCGAAGATCGGGCGCTGTCCGGGTCCGGTCTTCCTGGCGCACGGCACGGACGACAGAACGATCCCGCTCGAACATTCCGAGCAGCTCTTCGCGGCGGCCCCATCTCCAAAGCGTTTCGTCCCAATGACGGGCGTCGGTCATGGCTGGCCGTGCCTGGACGATGAGGCGCTCGAGGAGTTGGCCG
>JBBRIK010000813.1:0-3769 GCA_038221045.1 Gemmatales bacterium | reverse complement strand
GTTTCGTCTCCCAGGTCGCGGTTGCCTGGAAGCCGTACCGGGCCGAACTCAGCGCCGACAGTGTTATCGATGTGACCCTGGCAGGAAACGACCTCAAGGTGGACCACAACCTCAAACTCGTCTTTGAGGAGGCGGAGCGGTTGCCGGACAGCGTGCTGCTGCGCGTACCCGCCGACGTGAAGTGGCTCCGCCGCGTCATCGATGGGAAGAAGGAAGAAGATCTGCTCTCGGGAGAGGAAACCAACGATCCTCGCCGGGGTGCTGGAACCGAGCGACTGATTCGCTGCCCCCTCACTGGTGTGCGGGGCGGTCCTGCCGCGGTGAGCCTCCTGCTGAAGTACGGCTCCTCCCTGCCCCGAGCGAAGAACGGAGACGAGCCCTTACAGCGCCTGGCACCCGTACCGCTGGTTGCCGTCGCGGCGGAGACGCATGGGCAGGCAAGTGTCCGCGTCTGGGCTGATCCCAGCAGCCGAGTCCAGGCCGTCCAGGGATCTGCTGGTTGGGAGGAGTTGGCTCTCGAGATCGTACCGGGACGCAACCGCCTGCCAACCCTCGTCCTGTCGAGCCAGCGGCCTTCACTGGCTCTGACTCTCCGCGTCGAGGCGTCGCTGGCCCGCGCTGGAGTACCGGCCATTCTGCTCGAACGCGCCCTGTTCCAGGTGCGCGTCAGCGAGGACGGGTTCCAGCAATATCGGACGCGGTTCCTGGTGCGCCACCCAGGTGGCCCTCATCTCGATCTGGCGTTGCCCGCGTCGCTGGCGTCGCTGGATCTCCAGGTAGCTCTCGATGGAGTCGTCCTGGGTTGGGAGGCGATTGAGAATCCGCAAGGAGGCTCCTCAAGCGAACCCGAGCCGACAGAGGGACGGCGGATAGGCCCCTTCGTGGCTCGGGTAAAACTGCCCGGCCAGTCGCTTGCTCGTCCTGCCGCTCTGGAAGTGACCTACCGGCTGCAAACAAGACGAGACGGATTCGGTCTCGCCTTGCAGAGCGTCCTTCAACCGGTGACCATTCCTGGGCTACTCGCTGGAGTGCCTGTCCGCTGGCAAGTGGACCTGCCGGCGAACTGGGTCGTGTTGCCTCTGGATGGTGACGCGTCCTGGAGTTGGGGGCGGCGCGGCTGGCTGCTGGCACCGAGACCGTCCGTCAATAACGCCGACCTCGAACGCTGGTTCTGGGGTGAGGGCGATTCGCGGGCCTCGCTGCCGGACGATGAGGGAACGCTGACGCCGGCTCACGCCTGCTGGCGGGCGGGCCTGACGCCGCTGACGCTGGTTCACGTCCCTCAACAAGCCTGGCTGCTTGTTTGCTCGTTGCTGGTGCTGATTGTCGGGCTGGGACTCGGTCAAACGGCTTTCGGGAAAGGGAACCCTGAGAGCCAGCGCGGCCGGCTGGTGTGGACGGTGCTGACACTGCTGGGGCTGGCCGTCGCGGCGGTGGGCCTGATCTGGCCGGGGTTGCTCACGATGTTGCTCTACGGAGGCCAGCCGGGACTGGCGGTGTTGTCCGTCGTGCTGACGGTTCAATGGCTCTTGCACGAGCGGTATCGACGCCGTGTCGTCTTTCTTCCCGGTTTCCGTCGCGTTAAGTCCGGCTCCTCTCTGGAGCGAGCGGGCCGCCCGGAACTGCCGGCTCTGTCTGCCGGTTCGCCCCCGGAGGGCAAGGGAGCCTCGGGAGCGCATCCCCGCCGCTCGGAGCCATCGACCGTCGATGCACCGCTGCCCCCAGGGACATGATCTGCTTTGCGGCTTGCGGCTGAAGGAGTACTCGAATGCGTGCGGGGTTCCTCGTTCTTCCTCTCGTCCTGCTGCTGGCGGTGTTCGTCGTCCGCGCCGAACCGGAGGGGGGAGACGAACCCGAGATCCGCAAAGTTCTGTTGCCGCCTGACCGTGTCGCTGCCGAACTGGAGCGCGTCCGGCAGGGCGTTCTCGTCAAGATGCCTCTGGCCGACTTCGAGGAGCGTCTGCGCACCTTTCGCGAGAGTCGGCCCCCTTCTGCTGCCGTGCCTCGCCTGGTCGAGACCGTTTTCAAGGCCCGGCTCCACGAGGACGCCGGCCGGCGCGGCGCAGCCCACCTCACCGGCTCCGCGAGTTGGACCGTCCTGAATCCCGCCGCCGCCAGCGTCCTGCCCTTGACGCCTCTGACGCTGGCCCTTCAGAAAACCCGCTTCGAGAATCGCGACGCCCTCGTCGGCGATTTCGATGGCGAACAACCCGGTCTGCTGCTCGACCAGCCGGGCAAGCAGACGTTCCTGTTCGACTGGACCGCGCGCGGAGACCACACTCCCGAGGGACTTAGTTTCGACTGGCGCGTGCCGCCCGCTCCTCTAGCGCAACTGGAACTAAACTTGCCCGTGGGCCGGAGTCCGTCGGTCGCCGAGGGATGTCTCGTCGCGCCGCCGGAGCCGGCCGAGACGCCGGATCGCCGTCTCTGGAAGATCCGCTTCGCCAATCGCTCTTCGCTCGATCTGACGATCAGTCCGGCTCCCCAGGATACGGACGGCACAGGTCCAGCCGGACCGCTCGTCATCGAGAGCGTTCGGAGTTGGCACGAACTGACGCCCGAGGGGGAGTCGAGCGAATTCGCGTTCGATCTCCGCATCAGCGGGCGCGGCCTGCGCACCCTGACGTTTGCCTGCGATGCGCCGCTGCATTCCTATCAGGCCGACCTTCAAGCCGGAGACACGGCTCGCCTCGAACGTCTGGAGTGGCAGAAGGGAGCGGCAGGTGGTGGACGGTCCCTCCTGACGCTGCATTTCCGCGAACCGCTCAGCGGCTCCGTCCACCCGCGCCTCTTCTTCCGTGCTCCGCTGCCCGCCTCGCCGGCACCCTGGACCTGTCCCGCCGTTGTGTTGCATCCGGGCAACCTTCTCCCCGGCACCGAGACGATCGAACTGCGCTGGCCTGCTCGGATGCGCCTCGAAAACTGGCAGGCCGGCGACTATCGCATCAACGACTCGCTGCCGGCGAAAGCGGATGGCGCACGCCGACTGACGCTCACCAGTTCCGGCCTTCCCGCCGGCGCTCCTCGTCGTCCGAGCGCTCAACTTCGCAGTCAGGGAGCGGACCTTCACGCGCGCATCCTGGCCTGGCTCCAGGCTCGCCCCGCCGCCTCGACGCTCGACGTGCAGATCGTCTACGACATACGTCAGGGACGTCTCTTCGAGGAACAGGTCTGGATACCTCCGGGCTGGGAAGTTGAGCAGGTATCCTGCTCTGCTCCGGCCGAGCGCTTGCGAACCTGGACCGTCAAACCCGCTTCCGGTGCTGCTCCGCCCCGGATCAAGGGCGGAAGCGTGTTGGTGGCCGAGATGCAGCCGCCGCTCGAAGCCCCGGCCCGTGCAGGCGAGAGAACGTCTGTGCTGTCGTTGCGGCTTCGCGGCCAGGGATTGCGTGCCGGCGCACTGCCGCTGCCGGTCGTCATCCCCGCCAGCGCCGCGACGCTCGACGGCATTCTCGGCATCGACTGGGACGAGGATGGCTATGAGGGGACTCTCGCCATCACGCCGCCCGCTTCGACCGAAAAGCCGGCGCGTCAAATGCCGTTGCCCGCTTCAAACCTGCTCGCCGACGAGGGGCCCTGGGGCAAGCGCACGCCTTTGCGGCATGTGACCTGGCACGGCGTGATGCCTCAGGGAACGCTGAGTCTGCGGCATCGTCCTCTCGAAAGCCGGACCCGCTCGCGCAATGATGTGTCCATTGGAGCGGGCCGGGCCGACGTGATCGCTCGATTGACGCTGGAGGTGCTCCGGGGGACGGCCGAGGTCCTCGAA
>JBBRIK010000812.1:0-3776 GCA_038221045.1 Gemmatales bacterium | reverse complement strand
TCGAGAACAGGACAGCCGAAGTGGTCCTGCAATGTGCGTCGAAACGCGGGCGCCAGCGTCACACTGCTGGAGATGAGCGCTTGCGGGCGATAGTCGAGAGGCAGCCGGCTCAGCACCTCGAAGGCGACGGGGTCGGCGGTGTAGATGGCAGGCTGCCAGCGATTGAGGAAGCGCACGCAGTCGCCGGGATCGCGCCAGGCGGACGGCAGTAGATTGATGCGGGCGAAGGCCGCCTCATCGAGATACGACAGGATCAAGGGTCCCGTGCGGGCCTGCTCATAGGCGACGACGTGGAGCAAAGGCATCCGTCCCCGCCCTCGCTCCAGGGTGATGCCCTGACGTTCGAGGAAGTACTCGATTAACGGCAGATACTTGCCGCACGACTCGGGATCGGCTGGCACCTGGACCGGCTCGCCCGTCGTGCCGGAGGTGCGATAGACTATCAGTCCTTCGAGCGACATCTCATCGGGGACGAAGGACCAGACGGCGCTGGCCAGGTCGGTCCGGCTGCACGAGGGAAGGTCGAGGAAGCGTTCCGGCGAGCCGCCGTGCTTGCGATAGAATGGGACCATCCGCAAACAGAAGCCGGCATATTCGCGGACCCAGTCGGGAACCGTGCCGGGCTGCCAGCCGCGCGGCGACTGACGCAATTCGGCGGCGAACTGGCGCATGTGGACGAGCATCGCGGGCGTGATGCGGTCGCCGCTGGAACGATACCAGATGGGGCCGTGCGCATCCTCACGCAGTTCGCGGAGGGATTGCAAACCCGCATCGGACAGCGACGGAAAACGCTCTTGATCGGTCAGCGAACGGTCCACGCGTTTCAACCCCCTCCATAGGTGGCAGTGGCTTCCTGGGCTTGCTGAGAGGCCAGCGCCTCACGGATCTTGGCTGCCCTCTCCTCGGCTTCCAGAGCCTCCTTCCGCACGCGCACCATCAGGACCGAGTCGATGGAAGCGAGACGGTCCTCCGCCTGAGCGATCGATTCGCCCTGGGGTCGCAGGCCGAGGGAACGAAGACCGAGGCGGATCAACTCTTCGCGGCGGACGGGATCGAGGACGACCAGATCGGCCTGGATGGACTCTTGAAGGATGGTCACTTGCTGGCGAAGAAAGGCCAGCACGGCTTCCGCGTGACGGCCTTCGGCGCGGAACCAGGGATCGTGAAAGAGCCAGAGGGCAACGAGGACGAGGCGGAGATAGTTGCGATGGGGCCGTCGCGGTCCCAGGGGCGGACGGAATTCGGCAAGGACGCCGGGAGCAAGTGGTTGGCCGCCGAGGTCGCGCAGCAGATCGGACAGGACGGCGGCAACGTTGATGGAGCCGGACTGACCGATGCGAGGCTCGTCCAGGAAATCGGCCGGACACTCGGCCAGACGGCGCAGCAGGACTTCGAGTTGTGGGCCTTCGCGTTGCATGGGACAGTCCCGTGATAGGGAGAGGATAGTGTATCGCTGTTGTGGACTGCATCGCCAGCGCGAACCAGAGCCGGGCCGTGGTGGGAAGGTTGGATGATGGCCACCGAGGCTCGCGAGAACGAGAACCTGATGGCAGGGGGAAAAAGCTTTCCCTGTGGCTGCACGTCCGTTATATTTCACTCAAGAGTTGCGCCCGCTCCTCCTGCCTGCTCCCGCCTGTATCCTCCCTCGGAGGCCCACCATGACACGGCGCACTACCTCGCTCGTGTTTTTCGTCTTCCTCCTGGTTACTGTTTCGAGTCGGGCTGCCGAGCCGCTTCACAAGCAGATCGATGCGCGCATCGCTGCCGCCGGCAAGGGCAAGCCGATCAGCGCGATTGCCGATGATGCGGAGTTTCTGCGTCGCGTCTCCCTCGATCTTGCCGGCCACATCCCCTCGCTTCAAGAGGCGAGGGCGTTCCTGCAAGACCGCAGTGCCGACAAACGCGCGAAACTGATCGATCGTCTCCTCGCTGGCCCTGAGTATGCACGGCACATGCAGGAGCAGTTCAACATCGTCCTCATGGAGCGTCTCGGAGACAACGCCGACTGGAGCCGCTATCTGCTCAACAATTTCGAGAAGAACAAGGCCTGGGACGTCATGGCTCGCGAGATCCTGTCAGGGGCGCGCGAGGAGCCGGCCAAGGGCGCGGCGTTCTTCCTCTCGAAACGTCTGGAGAACTACGGCCAAAACCCCGTCGATTATCCGGCCCTGACGCGGGACGTTGGCCGGCTCTTCCTCGGAGTGAACCTCCAGTGCGCTCAGTGTCACGATCACCTTTTCATCTCGGACTACAAACAAGTCGATTTCCAGGGGTTGTTCGCTTTCATTCAGAACGTGGCAGTCGAGAAAGTCGGGACAGCGGCGGTCGTCGAAAAACCGACGACGAAGCGCGTCGCCTTCTCGTCCGTGTTTGAGAAGGTGCAGAAAGAGACCGGGCCGCGCTTGCCGGGCATGAAGGAGTTGCCCTTCCCTGCCTTCAAGCCGGGCGACGAGTGGCTGACGAAGCCCGATCCGAAGGCGAAGACGGCCGGCGTCCTCAAGTTCAGCACGCTGACGAAACTCGCCGAACAGGTGACCGATCCCGGCAACGCCGCCTTCAGCCGCAATTTCGCCAATCGCCTCTGGTATCTGATGATGGGACGCGGCCTCGTTCATCCGCTCGACATGCACAGCAGCGACAATCCGCCCTCGCATCCCGAACTGCTCGATCTGCTGGCGAAGGAGGCTGTCGCGCGCAAGTTCGACGTCAAGGGGCTGCTTCGCGAGTTGGCCCTGAGCGAGACCTATCAGCGTTCGAGCGTGCTGCCGGCGGGGCAGTCGAAGTTCGAGCCGGCGACCTTCCTGACCGCTCATGAGAAACGGATGTCGTCCGAACAGTTGCTCGCGACGGTGCTGGAGGCGACGGGAGAGAAGGACCGCATCAGCAAGGCGAAGGGCGGCGTCGAGGGGCTGCGGGCGAAGTTCATCAAGGCGTTCGCCAACACGGCTCGCGAGCCGGAGGAAGAGTTTGCGCCGGCGCTGCGCTCGGCCCTCTTTCTGCTCAACGATAGCGCGGTCCTCGATCTACTCGTGGCAAGGCCGGGCAATCTCATCGATCGCGCCGCCAAGTTGCCTGAAGACAAGATCGCGGAGGAACTGTATCTGGCGATCCTGACGCGATTGCCGTCGGCGGAAGAGAAGGGCGAGATAGGGCAGTACCTGGCAAAGAATGCGAGTCGGAAGGCGGTCGCTGTGGGCCAACTCGCCTGGGCGCTGCTGGCCTCGACGGAATTCTGCGTGAACCATTGATCCTCGGGCTCCTTGTTCCCACGCAGAGCGTGGGAACGAGGGAACAACCATTGAGTCCTGGATTGCCGCTTGCGGCGAGGAAGAGACATGAACGAGAAGCAGTGCAATCCCTGGGAACATCGCCTGTCGCGGCGGCAATGGATGGGGGGCGTCGCCGCTGCGGGAGCGGCGGGGCTGGGACTGGCCACTCCGGCAGCCGCCGAGCAGATGAAGAAGAAGGGCAAGCAGGTCCTCTTCGTCTGGCTCGATGGCGGACTCAGCCAGCTCGAAAGCTGGGACCCGAAGCCGAACACGGAATTCGGCGGACCGTTCCGCGCGATTCCCACGTCCGTCCCCGGCATCCAGTTCTGCGAACTCCTGCCGCGGACGGCGAAGCAGATGCATCATCTGGCGATCGCGCGGAACATGTGTACGAAAGATGAAAACCATTCCTCGGCCGTCGGGCGCATTCAGCGCGGCGATCCGAAGAATCGGGGGGTCGTCTATCCGTTTTTCGGTTCGGCTTTCACGCGCCTCTCGCCGCCGAAC
>JBBRIK010000811.1:0-3777 GCA_038221045.1 Gemmatales bacterium | reverse complement strand
TCGCTCCTCGGGCCGCATATATCGTGTGCAGTACGGGAAACCAGGAAAGCCGAAAGTCATCGATCTGCGAAAGAAGACTCAAGACGAACTAACCGAGTTAATCCTACATGGAAGCGAATGGTACTCCCGTCGCGCTCGTTTGGTGCTATTTGAACGCCCTGCGACAAATCGCAGTAATCTGGAATTGCATTTCAAATTGCTTCAAGCGCTGAATGAGAAGAAAGACGTCCGAGTAGTGCTTCGCGCGATGTGGACGTTGTGTGCGGTCTACGGCACATTGGATCTGAACGCTAATCCTTTTGATGAATCGCCACGGGAGGCCGGCTGGATCCTCGGCCTCCTCGAACACAAGGACGAACACGTCCGCGCCTGGGCGGTACGCTCGCTTCCCTGGGGGAAGCCGCCAGAATACCGCCTCAAGGACATGGAGAGACTAGCAAGAGACTCCTCCGGTCTGGTCCGGTTGTCCGTCGCCTCAGTCCTTCAAGAGATGTCGTCGAAGAATCGGCTTCGCATCGGTGCCAAACTCGTCGAGCGAGCCGAGGACGCCGACGACCGCGTCCAACCGCTGATGATCTGGTACGGCATCGAGCCGGCAGTCGCCGAACTGCCGGAGGAGGGACTGAAACTCGCGGCGCGGAGCAAGATGCCGAAAGTGCGCCAGTTCATTGCCCGTCGTCTCGCGGAGATTGGCAAGCCGGAGCCGCTCGCCGCTCTCGTCAAGGCTGTCGCGAAGGAGAAAGCCAGCGACGTTCAGCGCGACCTGCTGCAAGGTCTGCGCGATGGCCTGAAAGGCCGCCGCAGTGTCGCGATGCCCGCCGGCTGGCGCGATGTCTATGCGCAGTTGTCGTCAAGCACATCGAGCGAGGTTCGCCGTCTCGGTGCGTTGCTCGCCCTGCAATTCGACGACGCCGACGCCCTGGCCGCGCTGCGCAAACGGATGAGTGACACCGACGCCGCCACGTCCGAGCGAATCGTCGCGCTGCAAGCGCTGGTCGAGAAGGCGGTTCCCGATCTGGTGCCGCAACTGGTCAAACTGCTCGACGATAGAGCGGTGCGCGGCCCCGCTCTGCGCGCCCTGGCCGCGTACAGTGACACGTCCATCCCGAAAGAGATCCTTCGCGTCTATGCGAAGCTGGCCGACGCCGAGAAGCAGGACGCACTCAGCACGCTCACCTCGCGTCCCGCCTCCGCTCTCGTCCTGCTCGACGCACTCGAAAAGAAGCAGATTCCCCGCGCCGACGTGACACCCTTCACCGCCCGGCAGATGCTCGACCTGAAGAACGACGACGTCAAGGTCCGCGTCGAAAAAGTCTGGGGACAGATCCGCAAGACCTCAGCCGAGAAGAAGACGCTGATCGAGAACTACAAGAAGATGCTGACGCCGGACGTGCTGGCGAAGGCGGACCTGTCCGCGGGCCGTGTCGTCTTTAACAAGACCTGCGCGCAGTGTCACATGCTCTATGGCGAGGGCCACAAGATCGGTCCCGACCTGACCGGCTCGGATCGCGGCAACCTACACTACATCCTCGAAAACTCGGTCGATCCCAGCGCCGTCATCGGCAACGACTATCGTCTGACGAACATCCTGACGGGACGAGGCCGGCTGATCGCCGGCATCATCGTCGAGGAGACGGAGCGAGCCGTCACGATGCAGACGGCGACGGAAAGGGTCCTCGTGCCGAAGATCGAGATTGAGAATCGCACGGTGTCGGACGTCTCGATGATGCCGGAGGGACAACTGGAGAAGATGTCGCGCGAGGAGTTGCGCGACCTCGTCGCCTACCTCGCGAGCAAGACGCAGGTGCGCTTACCGAAGTGACCCCTCTTGCCGCGACTGGGTACGAGCCGCGACCGCAAGGGAGCGGCTTCTTCCAACCGCTCCCGTTCGGTCGCGGCTCGTCAGCGCTCGCATACGGACGACCCTCGCGATGAAGACCGCTAAGCCGCAAGCGGCAAGGCAGTTGTAACAACCGCGAGCGTCTCAGGATTGACGCCCGGGGGAAGTTGGTCACAATAGAAGAAGGTGAGCCTCCGATGGCTCGCTGCATGCTCCGTGTGGACGGAATCGAAAGGACCTACCTTCATGAGCAGAACAAGTATCGCCGGTCTTCTCGCGGCCCTGATCGTGGCCCCCGCCTTCGCCGCCGAGGAAGCGCCGAAGAAGCCGACGCCGCGCCTCGTTCTCATCGGCGTCGGCGAATACGCCGACAAGCAGATCAAGCCGCGTAAGCACGCGGAAGCCGACGTCAAGGCCCTCTACGACCTCTTCACGAACAAGGACTATCTCGGCGTCGATCCTCAGAACATCCGCATGCTGCTCGGTAAATCCGACGGCAAGACGAGTCAGCCGGCCACGCGCGAGAACATCCTCAAGGCGCTGAGCTGGCTCGCCGACTTCAGCAAGCGCGACGATCTCGCCATCGTGGTTTTCGTCGGCCAGGGCGGGCCGCTCGGAGACAAGAGCGATCGGCGCTGCTACTTCGCGAGCGATTCGGTCTTCAAGGACCGCCACAAGACGGCCGTCGCCGCCGCCGAGGTCGAGGAACGGCTCAAGAACCTCAAGACCACCCAGCTCTGCGCCTTCATCGACATCGACTTCAAGGGCTACAACGACAAGACCGTCCTCGATCCCGTGCTCGGGGCCAGTCCCTATCGCGAGTTCCTCGGCGACGACGCCACCGACGAGCATAACTACATTCCGGGCCGGACGCTCTTCCTGGCCACCAACGGCCTGTCCAGCTCGCTCGACCTCAAGGAGCATGGCTTGCTGACGCACGCCCTGCTTGCCGGTCTCAAGGGCGCGGCCGACGTGGAAGGCTACGAACCCGATGGCCTGGTCACAGTCGGCGAGCTGACAACCTATCTCGGCAAGCAGATGTCCGCTCTCGCCAAGGAACACGGCACGACCAAGGAAGAGAAAGCCCAACTCCACTTCGTCCTCGGCGACCGAACCAGTTCGACGCCTTTGACGAACAATCCCACCGTCAGGGTCAAGGTGCTCGAACGGCTCAAGAAGATCGATCAACTCGTGGCCGACAAGATGTTGACGCCGGTCCTCGCGGAGGAAGCTCACAAGCTGCTGTCGCAGATGCCGCACCTCAAGGCCCAGCAGGACCTGCGCAAGGAATACCAGAAACTGGCCGATGGCGACCTCACTCCCAAGGGGCTCGAGGAAAAGCGAGACGTCATCGTGGCCAGCACGAAGCTCGACCGCAAGTCCGCCGACCGCTTTGCCGACAAGGTCCTCGACGCCACGGATATCGTGCTGGATCAGTTCGTCCGCAAACTGGATCAGGGCGAGCTGGTTGGCTACGCCATTCGCGGCCTGTTCAAACGCGCCGATCAGAAGCCCTCGACGGCGGTGGCCGAGAAGCTGGACAAGGTCAAGTCCATGCCGAAGGAGGAACTGAAGACCCTCCTGAGCGACGCCCGCCTGGAACTGGGCAAGCGCGAGGACCTCGACAAGCAGAAGGACGTCGATATCGCCCTCCAGCGCATGATGGCCTCGATCAAGGACACCTACTCGACCTACTTCGATCCGGCGACGAAGGAGCAGGCCGACAAGGTGATGTCGGGCAACTTCGTCGGTATCGGCGTGTCGATCCGCAAGGACCCCAAGACGGAAAACCTGCTGGTCATCACCCCGCTCAAGGGCAGTCCGGCCTACAAGGCCGGCATCCGCGCCGGCGATCTCATCACGACGGTGACCCTGGACGTCGATCGCGACGGCAAGCCGCTCGAAACGCCCGAGGTGGTGCAGACCCGGGCCATCAC
>JBBRIK010000810.1:0-3781 GCA_038221045.1 Gemmatales bacterium | reverse complement strand
AGCCGATATGTACCCGCCTCGTCTTGGATACGCCAACCTCGGTCTGGGTGTCGGCCTGCGCACCGTTCACTTTGGCCACATCCTCAAGAACGAGCCGGCGGTGGACTGGTTCGAGGCCATCTCCGAAAACTTCATGGATTCCGGTGGCCGGCCGCGCCACATCCTCCGCCAGGTCGCCGAGCGCTACCCGGTGGTCCTTCATGGCGTGTCGCTGTCCATCGGCAGCACCGATCCGCTCGATTTCGATTACCTCGCCAAACTCAAACGCCTGGCCGACGAGGTCAACGCCCGCTGGGTGTCCGACCATCTGTGCTGGACCGGCGTGGCCGGGCTGAATGCTCACGACCTGCTTCCGGTCCCGCTCAATGAGGAGACGCTGGCTCACGTCATCAGCCGCGTCCGCACCGTCCAGGATTTCCTCGAAAGGCCCCTCGTGCTGGAGAACCCCAGCACCTACGTCGGCTTCGCCAGCTCGACCCTGCCCGAGTGGGAGTTCATCTCGCGCATGGCCGACGCGACCAACTGCGGCCTGCTCCTGGACGTCAACAACGTCTATGTCTCCAGCGTCAACCACGACTTCGACCCGGCCGAGTACATCCGCAATGTGCCGCACGATCGGGTGGTGCAGTTCCACCTGGCCGGCCACACCAACCGCACGACGCACCTGATCGACACGCACGACAACCATGTGATCGACCCGGTCTGGGAACTGTATCGGCAGGCCCACCGTCTCACCGGCGGCGCCGCGACCCTCCTGGAGTGGGACGCGAACATCCCGGAGTTCTCGGTGGTCCACGCGGAAGTCCTCAAGTCGCGCAACTACATGACCGAGGCGCTGGCGGCGGAAACCACTCCGGCAACGCTCCTCGAACAGTCGTCGTCCGCGCTCCCGCATCCTCTGTCGTTCATCGTTCCGGAAGTCCAGGGCGGCGCGTCTCGGTCGGCGGGCGCTTTCTGACGCCGCTCTTCGACTCCCAGGGTGACCCGCCATGACTCCTACACTCGGACACCTTCAGCGCTGGATGCAGGCGGTCATCATGCACCCTGAGGGCGTCCTTGACGGCGTTGCTTCCGAAGAGGCGCGGAGCCAGATTGACGTCTCCGAGGCGGACGTCGAGAAGGTAGTCACGCGCTCGCGGGCGTTGTCGGCGGTGGAGCGGCTGGCGGTCTACAACAACGCCTATCACGCCCGGCTGCTGGAGTGTCTGCGCGAGGAGTTTCCTGTCCTGGCCCAGGCACTGGGCGAGGATGTGTTCGATGCCTTCGCCGTCGATTACCTCCAGCGCTGTCCCTCGCGCAGTTACACGCTGGGACAACTCGGCGCTCGCTTCGCCGACTACCTCCGTCAAACCCGTCCTACCGAGACCGAGGACGGCGAACTGGGCGGCTGGCCGGACTTCCTGATCGACCTGGCCACGCTGGAGTGGACGTTCAACGAGGTGTTCGATGGGCCGGGCGTCGAGGGACAGACACTGCTCAACACCGAACAATTGTTGGCGATCCCGCCCGAACGCTTCCCCGAGGTGCGGCTCGTTCCGGTCTGCTGCCTGCGCCTGCTCGCTCTCCGCTATCCCGCCCACGATTACTTCACCGCGTTGAGGCAGGACGGCGAGGCCGATCTGCCCGAGCCAGGAGATACCTTCCTGGCCGTGACGCGCCGCGACTATGTCGTGCGTCATTACGATCTCTCGCGCCCGGCGTACGAACTCCTTCAGGCCCTGGCGTCCGGCACTCCCGTGGGTCTGGCCGTCGCGGCTACCGCGCAAAACGCCGGACCCGACATCGACCATCTCACGCGGAACTTGCATGGATGGTTCCAGCGATGGGCGATGGAAGGGTTCTTCCAATCGGCCGAGGTTCCCGGATAATCGCCGAGAAGGTAATGAGTGTCCCGTGCGGAGACCGCTCATGCGCTGTTACCTGTCCCTGCTCCTCTTCCTCGCCGCTGTGCCGCTGCAAGGGCGCGAGCCAGACCGGCTCGCCGCCGATCTCGACGCCCTTGCCGAGCAGGCACGCAAGGCCTGGAACGTCCCTGGCTGCGCCGTCGCCGTCATCAAGGACGATCGCGTCGTGCTGCTCAAGGGTTACGGCGTCAAGGAACAGGGCAAGGAAGGCGCGGTCACTGCCGACACGCTCTTCGGCATCGGCTCGCTGACCAAGGCCATCAGCGCCACCGCGCTGGCGAAACTCGTCGATGCCGGCAAACTCGGCTGGGACGACCCCGTCCGCAAGCACGTCCCCTTCTTCCGCCTCAAGGACGAACTGGCCGACCGCGACGTTACGCTGCGCGATCTGCTCTGTCATCGAAGCGGCCTGGCGCGGCACGATCTCCTCTGGTATCGCGCTCCCTGGACGCTCGACGAGACAGTCAAGCGGATGGCCCATCTCGAACCGGCTCTCTCGTTCCGCTCCGGCTTCCTTTACAACAACCTCGCCTATATCACTCTCGGTTTCGCCATCACCTCGGCGGCGAAGCAGCCCTGGGACGAGTACATCCGCAAGGAGTTGTTCGCTCCACTCGGCATGAGCGAAGTCGTCTTCTCACGCGCGGCCGTCCTGAAGGCGGCGGACCATGCCACACCGCATCGGCTGATCGAGGCGGACAAACTCGCCGTGATGGAGTGGTACGACGACGATCACCAGGTGCGGGCCTCCGGCAGCGTCAAGGCGGGCGTGCGCGATCTCTCGCACTGGCTGCGTTTCCAACTCGACGAAGGGGCCTGGAAGGGCAAGCAGTTGATTGCCGCGACGGTCCTGCGCGAGACCTATCAGCCCCAGGTCGTCACGCCGATCGCGTCCTTGCTGGCGCGCGAGGCGGACACCACGCAGGCCGGCTATGGCTTGGGCTGGCGCATCCGCGACCATCGCGGCCATCTGGTGCGCGAGCATGGCGGATCGGTGGACGGCTTTCGCTCTCACATCATCCTGGCTCCGAAACAGAAAGTGGGGATCGTCGTCCTGGCGAATCGGGATGCGACACATCTGCCGCCCGCCCTCTGTTATGCCCTGCTCGATCGCGCTCTCGGCCTGAAGGAGAAAGACTGGAACGCGCTCTGGAAGAAGCAGGACGATCGCGAGCGCGAGGCAGAACGCCAGCGCGAGGAAGCATGGAAGGCGCGAAAGCAGGCGGGGACGAAGCCGTCGCGCGAGTACGATTCCTATGCTGGCGACTACACTCATCCCGCTTACGGCAAGGCGACGATTCGCCACATCGAAGAAGGGCTTTCGCTGGAGTGGAGCAGCTGGACGATGCCGCTGGCGCATTTCCATTACGACACGTTCACGCTGAAGGGGACGGGGCGAATCGGCGGCGAGTCGGCGACGTTCGTCCTGGGAGCGGAAGGCGAGGTGGCGCGGATGCGCTTCCTCGGCTACGACTTTCGCCGGCAGAAAAAATGAGGGGCGTTCGCCGGGTGGTTACGGAGCATCAGTGGGATGAAGAAGACAGGGGGGGCGTCCGAAAGGACGCCCTTCTCACGTCGGGGCGCCTTCTTCTTCGGGGGGCTTCTGACGCAGCGGGCCACGGTAAGTGATTCGGCCCTTGCTCAGATCGTACGGCGAGATGGACACGGTCACGGTGTCGCCGGGCAGGATGCGAATGAAGTTCTTGCGGATCTTGCCGGCAATGTGCGCGACAATCTCGTGGCCGTTCTCCAGCCGCACTCTGAACTGGGTGTTGGCGAGCGCCGCCGTCACCTTTCCTTGCACTTGAAAAGCTTCTTCCTTCGCCATGAGTTATCTCCTGTTCCGACCGCCGGCCACCGCCTGAAACCGTTCGGAG
>JBBRIK010000809.1:0-3783 GCA_038221045.1 Gemmatales bacterium | reverse complement strand
GCGTCGAGTACGTCGCCCTGGACGACCTGGGTGCTGTCCTTATCACGAGGCCGTATCTTGTCGGGGTTTCGAGCCAGACAACGCAGTATCACCGATTGTCTTTGGAGGAGGGGGATCAGCCGGCCGCCGACGTAGCCGCTGCCGCCCGTCAGCAGGATGACGGGATTGGGCGAATTATCAGCGGGTGAATTCGTCAAAGGCGGCACCGGATCCATTGAATGTCCAACTAAGTTGTGGCTACGATCCTGACCATGAGATTCTACGCACGGCGGGGAAGGCAGAAAAAATGCCCACCCCCCAGGACGAGGTCCGCCATGCACTTCTTTCGTAACCCATCAGAGGCGACCTCACGTCATGGCGGTGGTAGGAATCACTTGCGAAGTAGCACCAGGCGAGGGCATCATTCCCATGCTGAAGCGCGGTGGAAAAAGCGTGCTGTTCCTTTGCACCGGCAACTACTACCGCAGCCGGTTTGCCGAAATCCTGTTCAACTCGGTCGCCGGAAAGATGGGGTTGCCGTGGCGGGCGGCGTCCAGGGGGCTGGCGCTGGAGCGGGGCGTCAATAACGTCGGCCCGATGGCAGTGACTGCGATCGCGGCGCTGGAGGCGCTGGGCGTCCAGGCCGTCGAGGCGGTCACTCGCCTGCCGGCGCAGGTGACGAGCGACGACCTCGAACGAGCGGATCGGGTCATTGCCCTGAAACAGGACGAACATCTTCCCCTGCTTCAAGAGCGGTTCCCGGTCTGGATCGAGAAAGTCGAATACTGGCAGGTGGACGATGCCACGGAGGCGCTGGGCCTGATTGAGCGAGACGTCATGAGCCTCGTGGCCCGGCTTTTCGGCGGTGGGGACCGTCCTGCCTCTTCCAACCCGAAAGCAGTTCCTGCCCCGGCCTCGAAAGAGCCTATCGAGCCAGTCCGAAAGCCTCTCAGTGCGAAGGTGGGCAGGGAAACGTCGGGCCGGCGAGGGAAAGGGGTGACGACGGTATTCGACCTGGCTCTCGATGAAGACGGCCTGAGGAAGCTTGCCGCCCTCCTCAAGCAGCGGTGCGGAACAGGAGGTACGGCCAAGGAAGGACGGATCGAGATTCAGGGCGACCAGCGGGAGCGCATCATCGCCGAGTTGGAGAAACTTGGCTACAAGGTCAAGCGAGTGGGTGGATAAAGCATGTGTCCTTCCCGGCCCCAGGAAGCGCGGTACACATGGCCGGTACGCCCTTCGGTAGACTGGCGAATGGTCGGGTTCGTTCGTCACTCACTCCTTTCAGTTCGCCGGCAACATCCGGACGAACCTCACGGACTGCTGAATCCAGGCGCTCGCCTGTCTTCCTTCGAGCACACAGGGTTCTCCGGGCAGCAAGGGCGGTCAATCGAGGAGCATTCACCGGTGCCTCTTGACCTCCTTCCAGACGCTGATAACCTGCCCTTGTTCCAGTTTTTCGACTCGCCGGGAGGATTCTCGTGCTCGCTGTCTCTCCTCCCCTTCTTGGGCTGAGCGCGGCGCTGCTGGCCGCAGTCCTGGGCCTGCTCGTTTTCCTCGCCGTCCCTCGCTTGCGGTATCGTCTGCTGCTCGCCTGGCGTGCCGGCGTTCGCTATCGTCTCGTTCCCTCCGGGATCGAGAATCTGCCGCGCCAGGGAAGCGCTCTGCTGGTGTGCAATCAACTCTGCTCCATCGACTGGCTGATTGTTCTGTTGTGTTCGCCCAGACCGATTCGCTTTCTCCTTCTCGACGCGCCGCGCGATGGACTCTCACGCCATCTCGCAAACTCCGCCGGGGTCATCACCCTCGAAAACGGGGAGGCGATTGCTCTCGAAGCCGCGGCGGAAGCCCTGAAACGAGGCGAACTCGTCTGCGTCTTCGCCGCCCGATTCCGGAACGCCGCCGGCGAGGTCCTCGATCTCGCCCATGTTCTGGAGCGGCTGGGCGGCACGGCCCCGATCATTCCCGTTTGCGTCAGCCAGCGCTGGGGAAGCCTCTTTCATCTCGAAGGCGACAGAATCGTCCGGCGATTAGCCATCGAACGGCCCCATCCTGTCTGGGTCACCTTTGGCCAGCCGCTGCCGCCGGCTGCCAGCGCCGGCGAGGCGATGCAGGCCGTCCAGCGCCTCTCCGCCGATATCGCTCTCAAACGGCGCTGTCTACCCGTCCATCGCTGCTTCGTCCGCATGGCCAGCAAGCATCCTTTACGCCCCTGCCTGTATGACAGCAGCAGTCGCGGTCCGATGCTCGGCTACGGCAAGGTCCTCGCCGGCGCGATGTGCCTCATGCGTCATCTCCGCCCGAAGCTCGACGACGCGCCGATGGTCGCTCTCTGGCTGCCGCCCGGCGCGGGCGGCGCACTTAGCAACATCGCCCTCGCCCTGCTTGGCAAGACGTCCGTGAACCTCAACTACACCTCAAGCGCCGAGAGCATCCGTTCCGCTCTGAAGCAATGCAACGTCCGCCAGGTGCTGACGGCGAAACGATTCACGGGTCGTGTGCCGCTCGATCCCGGTTCCGGCGTCGAACTGATTTACCTTGATGAACTGATGCCACTCATCACGTCGGGTGAGAAACTTCGCGCGTTCCTGAAAGTACTGCTGTTGCCGCGAATCCTACTCGAACGCTGGGTGCTGAAGCTCGGCTCTCACTCCGGGCAGGGCGTGGCGACGGTGATCTTTTCCAGCGGCAGCACGGGCGAGCCGAAGGGTGTGATGCTCAGCCAGCGCAGCGTGATGGCCAACGTCGAATCGATGATTCAGGTGATCGGCCTGAGTCCTCGTGATCGCATCCTCGGCATCCTGCCATTCTTCCACAGTTTCGGCTACACGGTCACTCTCTGGGCGCCGCTGCTGAGCGGCGCGTCGGTGGTCTATCACGCCGACCCGCGCCAGGCAAAGGAGATCGGCGAGTTGTCCAAGGCGCACGGCTGCACGATCTTCCTGAACACGCCAACGTTCCTGCGTTTCTGCCTCAGACGTTGCGAGCCGGACGATTTCCGCACGATTCACCTGCTGATGTGTGGAGCCGAGAAACTGCCCTCTTCACTCGCCACGGATTTCGAGGCCCGCTTCGGCGTTCCTCCTCTTGAGGGCTACGGCTGCACCGAACTCTCGCCGGCGGCGGCCGCCAACACCCCAGATGTGGCCGTGCCGGGAGGCTCGCTGCTCAACAACAAACCCGGCACGATCGGGCCGCCCTTGCCCGGCGTTTGTGCGCGCATCGTCGATCCGGACACGCGTCAGATGCTGCCGGTGGGTCAGGACGGATTGGTCCTGATTCGAGGCGCGAACGCGATGCAGGGCTATCTCGACAAACCCGAATTGACCGCGACGGTGTTGCAGGACAACGAATACTGTACGGGCGACATGGGGCGGATCGACGAGGACGGCTACATCACGCTGACGGGCCGGCTGTCGCGATTCGCGAAGATCGGCGGGGAGATGGTGCCCTTGGAGAAGATTGAGGAAGAGTTGCACGGGCTGCTTCAGACGAGCGAGCGTCTGCTCGCGGTCGCCGCCGTGCCGGACGAGAGGAAGGGCGAGCGTTTGGTGGTGCTGCACCTGGCGACGTTGGAGACGCCTGTCCCGCAATTGTGTCGCGGACTGAGCGAGCGCGGCCTGCCGAACCTGTGGGTGCCGGGCGAGCGCGATTTCTTCGCGGTGCCTCAGTTGCCGCTGCTCGGGAGCGGCAAACTCGATCTGAAGGGAGTCAAGGAGATGGCCCTGTATCATTCAAGGCCTAATGTCTAAGGCCGAATGACGAATGAATTAGTAATTCTCAAGTGCTGGATAGGCGAGCGGG
>JBBRIK010000808.1:0-3783 GCA_038221045.1 Gemmatales bacterium | reverse complement strand
TTAGATGGTCGAGGACGTCCTGCACCTTGTCGCCGGGAGCGCCCTCGTGGAGACGATCGAAAAGCGGTTCCGTGTAGTCCGCCGCCTTGCCCGTCTTGCACAAGGCGACGATGCCCTCACGGAGCAGCTTCTTGCTGTCGGTCTTCCAGAGCCGATCCGCCCACTTCTTCGGGTCCATGCGCTGCAATACCAGCCGACCGGCCGTGCGGACGAAGATGTCATCATCGACCAGCACGGGGCCAAGGGCCTCGATCGGCGGCTCGATACCGGCGCGGACCAGGGCGTCACAAGCCCGACGGCGGACCATCGCATCGTCGTCGTCGAGCAGTTTGATCAGGGCGGGCTTTGCCTCCTGATAGCCGTTGACCCCGATCAGGTAGACCGCACCGGCGCGGAGGTCGGCGTCCTTGTTCGCGGCCAGTTCGAGGAGTTGCTTCACGGCTGGTGCCTTGCCGTGCATCTGTAACAGCAACAAACTGCGAGCGCGAAGAGCGGGTTTCGCGTTGGCGTCGGCAACCGTCTTCGCAATGGCGTCGAGAGTTTCTCCCGTCATCTTCGCCCGGCTCCAGGCAGACAGCGGCTGCATCACGTCTCCCCGCTCCGCTTCCCCGGACTCCTTACCCGTGTAGGTGATGCGATAGACACCCCCCTGCGAGCCACGTCCGCCCATTGTGAAATAGAGCGAGCCATCCGGGCCGACCGCGCAGTCAGTCACGTTCAGCGGCGCTCCGGTGCAGAACTTCTCTACACTCGCCTTGTAGGTGGCACCCTTCCGCTCCATGTGAACGGAATAGATGATGCCCAGCGACCAGTCGGCCATGAAGAACGCGCCGCGATACTTCGCCGGGTACTGGACATGATCGTAGAATTCGACGCCCACGGGAGAACCCCGCCCGGTCTCGGCCAGCGGCGGCAGACTGTCGAGATAGTAGTTGGGCGTGTTCGCCGCTCCGGTTCGCCAGAGGAAGTCGGAACCCGGCGTGCAGTGACAGACGCGCACGGCCCGATACCACGGCAGCGCCTCATCCCATTCCATGTCGCTGTCGAAAGTGAACATTTCGCCGGCGGGACTGAAGGCGGCGTCGAAGTGATTGCGATAGCCGGCCGAGACGAGGCTCATATTCTTGCCCTCGTGATCGAGCCGCCAGATGGTGCCGCCGGGAGCGAGGATGTTGGCCGCATGGCCACGGGCGTCGTTCAGCCGAGGCAGAAGCACGTCTTCCGTCGTGCCCGGTTTGCTCTGGTCAGGCCCCATTGTCCCCTTTGGCCAGCGCGTCAACGGCGAGTTGTCGGCCAGCCTGTCCGGCTTCGCATGGACGTGATTGCCGAGGACGAGATAGAGCCAACCGTCGGGGCCATGAACGATGGCATGCGGGCCATGCTCGCCCATACCTCCCTGGTATTTGTGCAGCACTTCGACCTTGTCGATCTTGTCGTCGCCGTCGGTGTCCTTGCAGCGATAGAGACCCGTGCCGTTCGGTCCATCGCCGACGAGTAGCAGGGCGTCGCCGACCCAGCACATGCCCTGACAGTTCTTGACCTGTGTGCAGAACGGCTTTACACCTTGATAGACGCCCTCCTTGAGGTCGGTGCAGAGCAGCGTCGGCCCGCCTTCCTCCGACAGCAGGAGCCGGCCCTTGTTGTCGAAGGTCATGTTGACGAGGGAGAACGGCCCGCGATCCTCTGGCTTCTTGACGACCTGCTCGACCGTGAAGCCTTCCGGAACCGTGAACCGGCGCGGCCCCTGTCCTCCACCCCCGGCTGTCGTTGCGATGCCCCAGGTGGCGACCTTGCCATACGCCCCAAGGACCTTGACCGGCTTCCAGCCCTTGTCGTCGAATTCCAACTCCTGCCAGCCCTTTGTCGCGCTCTTGCTCGACTTCCACTCCTTGTCGCTGACAAGGGCGAGTCTCGTCTGGCCATTGGGGACATAGCTCAGTTTGACGATCAGGCCCGCCGGTCCGCCCTCGTTCTTCGCCTCGACGGCGATGATGTTTTCGCCGTGTCGCATGAGCTTGCGGACGTCGAAGCGATGGATGCGCTGCCATTCCTCGCCGCTGCCGGCCTTGACCCCATTGATCCAGACGGTGAAGGAATTGTCGGCGGTGACGTCGAGGTCGGCCTCATCGACGACCTTCTGAACGGGGCGATTGATGGTGAAGACGCGGCGGAAGAAGCGTGTCTCGGCGGGGGCTTCCTGAGTGGGATCGCCCTCGTCGAACCAGACCCACTGAACGTCCCCGCCGTCCGGGGCGGCAGGTTTACGCTGTGCGCCGAGGACGCCGAGGCCGAGCAAGACGAGGAGGCCAATTCCCGGCAGGATACTTCGTCGCATGATGTCCATCTCTTGGAAAGTGAGCCGCGTGCGGCTTCGCGCAAGGAGGCGACACGATTCGGGCAGGTGGAGCTATTGAACCGCGCTGCGTGGGGAAAGACAAGAACTCCCGAAATCAGGCACTTGGTGCCGGACCTGCCTCGTCCTTCGCGCTGGATTCCGACGTCCACAGGGACCGCAATTTTTCGGGGCTGTCAACGGTTCGGATTGTGCGGAGGACTTTATCGAGGAGTTCGTGGTCTTCCAGGGTCTGAATCTCCGCCAAGACCGAGTCCGCAGCCGAGCCAAACCGAAAGGTCAAAAACTCCCGAATCCCCGCATTCAGGGCATCGATCCGGCTGATACGCTCGGGGGTAGTTATAAACGGCATATGTCGTTCCTCCTGGATTCGATGAAGGTGATCGGTATAAAGACGATCCAATGCGGGCGGCAACTCAAGTATCCAGTCAATGAAACGCAAGAGACGCCAGATGTCTCGCGCGTTCATGCCGCGATTGTACAGCAGACGCACGAGATGCGTCTTGCCAGTCAGCCGTGCCTCCGGATCTTCACGCATCTGCAACGCTCGCAGATGAGCGAGGACCACCAGCGCGAAGGGATTGGCGTGCTGTTCGAGGACGCTCTCGCGGCCCACCCAGTCCCACAGCTTCGCCGTCGGGAAGGTCAACCCGCATACGCTGCCGAAGGCTCCCTGCTCATAATGGTCCGGTCTCCAGTGAGCATCGCTGTCGGCGAGAATGGCGAAGCTGGCGACCACGAGATCGAAGCGATCGAAGACGCGGTAATTGTAGACAAACATTCGTTTGGGGAAGTCCGCCTCGCGTTGCGTCTGCACTTCGAGGTGGATCAGCAAGCCCAGAGGCTCGCCCGTTCGTCTCCAGACCTTGATGAGCTTGTCGACGTAGCGCCGGCCCACCTCCGATTGCGGCACGATCTGCTGGAGTTCCTTGTCCATCAGTTCAACGTCTCGGCTCCAGTCGATGTCCGCGTGGGCGCTGGGAAAGAGCAGGGCGAAGCAGGGTTCCAGAAACTGCTCGAGAGCTTCCTTCCACGGACTATCGAAGTCACTCATGACGGGTCTCGGCTCAAGAGCGGAACAGGAACTCCTTCATGTTCAGCACTGCCCAGAAGACGTCTTCCAGTCCCGCACGCCGATCGGTCGCGTCCGCCACATGGGCCAGAGCCGTGGTCAACTCCTCCGCGCTCGGTTCGCGGCACAGAGCTGACAGATATAGTTCGACGATCAGCCGGCGATCTACCGCGACCGCTTCCGCCGCACTCTTGACCGAGGCGACAGCCACACGTTGCTTCGCGGGCAAGTTGTAGCGCGTCGCCAGATAGCGCTCGGCCTGCTCCAACTCCTTGCCGCTCAGCACGCGATCGTACACCAGCACTTCGCTGATATCGCCGCCCCAGCCGAAGTCCGGCACATCCTCGCGATTGCCGAC
>JBBRIK010000807.1:0-3783 GCA_038221045.1 Gemmatales bacterium | reverse complement strand
GGCTATCGACGCCTACTCGCAACCGTGGGGCAACCGGCTCGACCGGCTCCGGACTCTGTGCCCAGACGCCGCAGACGCCGATGTGTTGGCCGCCGATATCAACGCCCTCCAGCAGGCTATCGTCGATCAGGTTAAGGCGCGGGCGGGCGAGGCCGGGCTGTCGATGGGCGAGATTGAGCAACTCGCCCGCAGGCACCTGTCCGCCACGCGACCCGAGGTCAACGCAGTCGGGCTGCATGGCCTGCTGGGCTATGTGGTCTGGGTGGCGTGGCACGATGGCTACTTGCGCGGCGTGTAGCAAGGCAGGCCTAACGACCAAGCTCACCTGCTGCGGGGACTCAGGTGGCTATACGTCTGGGAAAGCCCTCATGCCCCCGCAGTCAGATGCGGCGTCTGGTTCGGTGTGTGCTTGGACTGGTTTCGCTGATTTCCGAGGGACTCCCATGCCGGTATCACCTCGCTGGCTCCTGTCGGCCGTCTGTTTGACGGCGCTCGGTTTCTACGCGGTATGCTCCTTCCGCGTGACCCGGATGGCGGAGGCGGCCGACCCGCCGCGGGAGTCCCCGCGCGTAACGGTCTACGACCCGAATCCAAAGCACTTGTGGAACCGGCTGCACGAGGCACTCTATGTGAGGCTCGAAGGAGAGGGGTTGGACGACCCAGGTGAAACCGATCCGCTCCTCTGGCCGGGCAGCCCCTACCAGGAAAAGGGCGAGAGGTACAAACGCGCCGCGGCCGTGCTGGACGAGTTCATCGCCGAAAGGGGCGACAAGCTGAGCGCGGACCCCCGCAAGCGTGCGTTGCTCCAGCGTGACCTGTGGGTGCTGTTCGACACGGTAGCGCCGTCGCGGTTTCTAATCGCGCCGGACAAGAGGGACGGCGAGATCGAACTGGCGAGTCGAGTGGCCAAGATCCTGCCGCGGCTCGCGCTGACGGCCGACCAGATCAAGGCGTTACCGGACAATTTTGCGGAGGCCGTGGCGGCCAAGAAGTTCCCCGCGGAGTACGACGCCGGTCGGCTGTGGAATGCCGGCGGCCCCTGGGTCCTGCTGGGCTCCGCGGAGAGAGTGCCCCTGGCCCGAACCCACGTCGAGTTCTTCGGCGGCCGGTCCGCCTTCTTCGTCTTCCTGCGGCTTCCTGAAGGGCGGGAGCAAACCCGGAAGTACCTGGCCGAACTCCGCCCCAACGGCACCGCCCCGAAGCTCCCGGAAGGTGCGGATCTTGCCCTGGTCCGGCAGATGCAGCTTATCGACGACCGCGGCAGGATCACTCTGACGCCGGTCATCGAAACGGTGCAATTTCGGGGACGGGGGTCCCAGGAGTTCAAATTGAGCCGCAAGGACTTTCTGGCCGGAAAGCCCAGCCTCATCCCGCTGGGGCCGGAGGATCGAGAGCGGAACTATATCGCCCGCCTGGGCCGGAATGCCGGCAACGGGCGGGTCAAAGTCCTGGATACTTGCGGTAGTTGTCACACACCGGACACGATGCAAAGCTACGTCCGCCACTTCCCGCCGTCGCAATCCATCAGCCCGAGCATAACGGCGTCGAATCGAGAAGAGGAGGGGCTTCGGGCACGGATTTGGAAGAAAGATCGCTACGAATGGGGGCTGCTGCAAGGCTTGACGTTGACACCGGTGAGGGAATAAACGCGGCTTGCCGGCTCATCCCCGGCCCACCGTCGCGGTGCGCTCCCGTCGTCACCTGCTGATCGAAACTCCCCTGCGGCACCAGTCGCAGCGCCCGGCCAAAGGCCCGTCGATACGCCTCCGCCAACTCAAGAGCCAATTCGACGACCCCTTCGCGGAACTCCTCAGAGCTTGTGAAATAATGTAGCTGCAAGACAGCGGACCAAGCTGCCCCTGTCTACGATAGGTATCTGAACCCCGAACTTTCCCACCCTTCGGCGGACGATTCTCGTCCTGACCCGCCTACCCCCCAAGCCGGCACCGCGCCTGCGCCGGGCCGATCGGCAAATCATCATCCTGGCCATGCCCCTGGAGGACTTGCTCACCCCGGAACACCATGCCCGCGCCATCTGGCAGTTCGTCCAGGGACTCGACCTGACACCCCTGTACGACCTCATCCGTGCCGTCGAGGGCAAGCCCGGACGGCCCGCCACCGATCCCCAGATCCTCGTGGCCTTGTGGCTGTACGCCACCGTCGAGGGCGTCGGCAGCGCCCGCGCCCTGGACTACCTCTGCACCCACCACCACGGCTTCCGCTGGATTTGTGGCGGCGTTGCCGTCAATTACCACACCCTGGCCGATTTCCGCGTCGGCCACCTGGAGTTCCTCGACGACGCGCTGACCCACAGCGTTGCCACCCTGATGGAACAGGATCTGGTCGATCTCAACCGGGTGGCCCAGGACGGCCTGCGCGTCCGGGCCAGTGCCGGGGCCGCCTCGTTCCGCCGCCGGCCGACGCTGGAACAGTGCTTGCAGGAAGCGCAAACCCAGGTGCAACGCCTGCGTGTCGAGTTGGAGACGGACCCAGGCGAAGCCAACCGCCAGCAACAACAGGCCAAGGAACGTGCCGCCCGCGAGCGTGACGAACGGATTCGCCAGGCGTTGCAGCGGATGCCGGAGAGGGAGGCCAAGAAGAAGGCCGACGACAAAGCCAAGGCCCGCGTTTCGACGACGGACGCCGACGCCACCGTGATGAAGATGGCCGACGGCGGCTACCGTCCGGCCTACAACATCCAGTTCAGCACGACCACGGCCGACCAGATGATCGTCGGCGTGAGCGTGACGACCAGCGGCAGCGACAGGGGCCAGTTGGCCCCCATGGTCGAGCAAATCCACGAGCGTTTTGGAGTCTACCCGAAGGAAGTGTTGGCCGATGGTGGTTTCGTGAAGCACGAGGACATCGAGACGGTCCGTGTCCCGGAGAAGGGCTGCGTGGTGTACGCGCCGGTGCCGGCGCCGAAAGACTCCAAACAGGATCGCTATGCTCCTCATCCCAAGGATGAGCCGGCAGTGGCGGCCTGGCGAGCGCGGATGGCGACGGCCGAGGCCCAGGAGATCTACAAGGAACGTGCCGCGACGGCGGAGTGTGTCAATGCACAGGCCCGCAACCGAGGATTGGTGCGCTTACTGGTGCGCGGCGTGCGGAAAGTGAAAGCGATTGCGTTGTGGTTTGCGGTGGCGCACAACGTGCTGCGGGCGCTGAGCCTGCGCACCGCCGCAGGGTTGGTGGGCTGAAAGAAGGGCTGTGAAGCCGCAGAGGCGTCTTGAGCAGGCCGTGACGGAGGGGCCGCAGTCAGGACAAGGCCGAGAAGTGGCATGGGACTGGGACGATGAGGCCGACGCAGCGAAAACATGCGGTGTCCTCGATCGTGGCGCACATTTCACGGGGCTCGATTTTTTCACAGACTCTCAGGCGAGCGTCGAGACGCAAGCCCGACGTGTTGGTCCGGATACAGGGCGTCCGGTCCCCCCTTGTCGCACGGCGAACCGCCTGTCAGCGGGGCATCGACGATGCCACTGCCCGCGCTGTTGACTTGATTTTGAACCTGTAGGTCGTGTCGAAAGCATTGACGAGCGGCAAGTCGGGACTGTCGGCCACGCCGACGACGTGCGCCTTGCCGGAGTTGGTCGTGAGGTTCTGGACTGCCTGGATGATTATTCTGTTGAGGGCGAAAGTGAGGGCCAATCAGACTCCTCTTGCACTATGGACGCCTGTGCAGTTAAATAAACCTGCCCTTTCGTTGCATTGCGCGTGCGCCACACACACCCCTGAGGCGCATTTCCGTCCGGGGTGCGCGCTGTCACTTGCCAACCTGAT
>JBBRIK010000806.1:0-3785 GCA_038221045.1 Gemmatales bacterium | reverse complement strand
TTCCTGTCCGCCTCGCGCCATCGGTTCGCGACGCCGCGCCTGCTCGCGCCACTTGTTGTGCATCACGGTCCGCAGCCAGTTGCGGAAGCTGCGGTCCTGGTCGTAGTTGAACCGCGGCAACTTCTGAACGAGCAGGGTGAACACGTCCTGGAC
Organism: Gemmatales bacterium; assembly: GCA_038221045.1. Classification (GTDB taxonomy): domain Bacteria; phylum Planctomycetota; class Planctomycetia; order Gemmatales; family Gemmataceae; genus JBBRIK01. The sequence goes on along the minus strand of JBBRIK010000806.1, from coordinate 3,632 downwards.
CAGATCGGCGGCGTCGCTCTCTTGCAGCCTGAGCCGCTTTGCCCAGTAGTAGAGCAGGGGCGTGTAGAGTTTGACGAAATGGTCCCAGGCGTCCGGTTCGTCCGGTTGCTTGAGGCGCTTGAGCAGGCTAACGGGCGTTGAGTGCATGACCGTCTCTCGGCGCGGGACAGGACTGCCTGAAGCGGAAGAGGCATCTTGCCGGACGCGCTGTGGCCGGTCAAGGAGAATCCTTGTTCGCCGAAGTACGCGGCTTCAACCAGAGGGTTTGGAAACGACCGAGGAAGTGATCTCTGTTCTTGCTCTTCTCTCTCGGCGGGAAACGGGAAGAAAAGATCGGCTTGCGAGCTTTCCCTCCCATCCGCACAATGACCGGATCAATCCTCCGACATTCACGGAAGGAGTTTCCCGCATGTCCTCGCCGCTGGTTCAGGCCCCTGCCTCCTCGATCGTCTACCCCGACACCGATGGCTTACCGATGGCTGAAAACACGAAACAACTTCGCTGGATCGTTGTCCTTTTTGGCAACCTGGCCGCGATGTTCCGCGATGCGCTCGACATCTTCGTGTCCGCGGACCTTTTCTGGTATCCCCTGGAGGGGTTCTCCGAGATTCGCATGGCACCGGACGTCCTGGTAGTATTCGGTCGTCCGAAGGGAGATCGCACCTCCTACATGCAGTGGGAGGAGCAGAACGTACCGATCACGGTCGTCTTCGAGGTGCTATCCCCAAGCAACTCTCATGGTGAGATGCTCGATAAACTATCCTTCTACGAGGAATACGGCGTCGAGGAATATTACGTCTACGATCCGGAACGAAACCGCCTTGAGGTCTATGTTCTTCGGGGAGACATGCTGTTCCCGCATCGGCCCGCTCACGGTCATATCAGCCCTCGTCTGGGAATCCGCTTCGACCTGTCCGGGCCGGAGATGATTGTTTATCGTCCGGATGGTCAGCGGTTCCTTTCCTTTGAGGAAATGGAGGAGGCTCGGCTGCAAGCGGAGCAACGCACCAAGACCGCCGAGCAACGCACCAAGACCGCCGAACAACGTGCCGAGACAGCCGAACAACGCGCTAACCGTCTGGCCTACCTGAGCCGCAGAGCGCGACGCCAGGAAGCCTCTTCCGACGAACTGGCGGAGTTGGACCGTCTCGAAGAGAGTGGGGCAACCCCATTCCCCCACGACCTGAAGTCAGCCGATCCGGGCAAATGAGGACAACATGTTCAAACTGCTCAAGAAACTTCGCTACGGCGCTCGCGTCTTTCTGTCCCGCAAGGGCGGCGAAGCCGAGACGATTGACGTTCGCGGCCATCCCACCGTCATCATGCACGGCGGCGACGGCCCTCCCTTCGTCTATCTGCATAGCACGCTCGGCGAATCGATGATGTGGCTGCCCTTCTATCAGAGTTGGGCCAAGCATTTCACGACCTATGTGCCGACCCATCCCGGTTTTGGCCAGTCGGGAGGCTTCGAGGACATTGACACCATCGAGGACATGGCCTTTCACTACCTCGAACTGTTCGACGCACTCGGGCTCGAAGAAGTGATCCTCGGCGGCGTCAGTCTCGGCGGCTGGATCGCGGCCGAGTTCGCGGTGCGCTGGCCCGAACGAGTCTCGAAGCTCTGGCTCTCCGGCACGCCGGGAATGTGGATCGACGAGCAACCCCTGCCCGATCTCTTTCGCCACGCCGACGGCAGCAAGAAGGGCCGCGATGAAATGCGGAAACTGCTGTTCCACGATCCCGATGGCTACATGGCGAAGCTCATCCTCGCGGAACAGCCGGACGAGGAAAAGATGCTGCAAGCGTATCAGTCGATGACCGTCCTGGCGCGTCTGGTGTGGGAACGTCCCTGGAGTCCGAAGTTGCCGGCCCGGCTGCATCGCGTTCAGTGTCCCGTCCTGCTCCTGTGGGGAGACAACGACCATCTGGTGCCGCCGGCCTACGGCGAAGCCTACAAGAAATATCTGCCCCAGGCGGAATTCAATCTCCTCCGCGATTGCGGACACCTCGCCATGTTCGAGCAGGAGAAGGCGTTCGTCGAGGAAGTGACACGGTTCTGTCAATCATGACGCAAAGCAAGAGCCTGCGCTGGGACGTTCTCGGTCTGGGGTGCGTTGCCGTCGATGATCTGCTCTACCTCGACGAGTACCCGGCTGCCGACAGCAAGGTGCGCATCCAGCGGCACGAACGATCTTGCGGCGGCCTGACGGCCAACGCCCTCGTTGCCGCGTCCCGCCTCGGCGCCTCCTGCGCCTTCGCGGGAACCCTCGGCGACGATGACGATTCCCGCTTCGTTCTCGATAGCCTGCGCCGCGAAGGCGTCGATCTGTCCGCCGTCGTTCATCGTCCCCCCGCACGGCCGATTCGCTCGACCATTCTCGTCGATACGACGTATCACACACGCACCATTTTCTTCGATCTGAGCGGCACCGTCGTCGCATCCACGGACGCTCCCGCAGTGGACGTTATCCAGTCCACGCGCGTGCTGCTGATCGATCACTATGGCATCGAGGGAATGACTCGCGCAGCGTCGATTGCGCGTGAGGCGGGTATTGCCGTCGTCACGGATCTGGAGAGTGACGAGTGGCCGGGCTTTGACGAACTCCTTGCCCTCGTCGATCACGTCATCGTCTCACGCGATTTCGCTTGCCGCTTGACGAGAGCTCCGATTCCGCGAGACGCTGTCCAGGGACTGTGGACGAAGGAGCGAGAGGCCGTCGTGGTGACGTGCGGGGCCGACGGCTGCTGGTATCGCGGGACGAATACGGAGCCTCTCCATGTCCCCGCATTCGCCGTGCAAGTCGCGGACACGACCGGCTGCGGCGACGTCTTTCACGGCGCGTATGCCGCCGGCCTGGCGCGGAAGATGACGCTGCCCGAGCGCATCCGTTTCGCCTCAGGGGCAGCAGCACTGAAAGCGTCTCGCTCCGGCGGCCAGGCGAGCTATCCGGCGCGAGAAGAACTCCAGGGCTTTCTCAGCGGCGGATGAGGACCTCGGCGGTGCCGCGTCCGCTGGGGATGCGCGTCGCCTCGGCCTCACGGCCCGCGATCTGCCAGGCGAACGTCGGCGGCAGGTCGAGCGTCACACTCTTGCCGGGGGTGAGCGGCCAGTCGCGGTTGTTGATCCGGAGCGTCAGCGGCTTGCTCGTCAGGTTCCAGAACCCGACGGAGCAGCGCTCGGACTCGCCGTCCCTTCCCATCCGCATCGGGCCGGGCAACACCTGATAGGAACTCTCGCCGGCGCGCAGGGAGGTCGAGCCTTCGGAGACGCGCGGACGAGGCTGTTGGAACAGTGGCGGCTCGACCGTCGTCGAGGCCGGAGCGGCGAGGGGCAGGGCGTACGGCGTCAAGATGAATGGCTGCGCGGGGACCATCGGAAAGACGACCGGCGCTGCCACGGGGACGTAGACGACCGAGGGGAAATAGTAAGCGGAGCGAACCTCGCTGGGGCGGCGCACCATTCCGAAACCGTTCGCACTCAGAGGCGCCACTTCGAGCGCGAACACGAACAGCGCCAGCAGCAACCATCGTCTCATGATGAACCCCTCCGCCACGTTGAGGACCGAAAGCAGGGGTTGTTATAGTTGGCTGAGTTCATTTGACCCAGGTTAGCCGCGACGCGGAGTCCTCGG
>JBBRIK010000805.1:0-3789 GCA_038221045.1 Gemmatales bacterium | reverse complement strand
GTCTGACCCCTTTCTGCCCCCCTTTCCGCGCGGGGTCTGACCCCTTTCTGCCTCCTTTCTGCCTCTGGGTCGGAGCGTACGACCACTTCGGACACGCACTTGCCGGCGGCACCCTATCGGATTCAGAAGAGGCGAATAGAGGAATCTGGAGGCGCGGAGGAATTGGTGTTGGGCGGCGCAGCGTGCATCTAGTAACGTGGAGCATCATTCGTTAATTGCGTCCGCTCCACACCCCCGGTCAGAGAGCGGAATCGGTCGTGGTGCGCGGGGGCGGAAGAAAGCAACCTGTTGCCATGCGAATCTCAGAGATCTTTGTCGAGAACTTCAAGTGTCTTGTGGACTTTAATCTCTATCTGCGCAAATTCACCTGCTTGATCGGCCTAAACGGTTCGGGCAAATCGACCGTGCTTCAGTTCATTGACTTTCTGGCCCAGCAGGTCTGCGGGAAGATCGATGAATGGTTGGAGAACCGGGGCTGGGTTGCATCGGATCTCCGGTCGAAATTGACGCCGAAGAAGAACATCGAGTTCTGGGTGGTTCTTGAAGACGAGACCTACTCCGTGCCTCGCAGGTGGCGAGCGACGTTCAACCCGCAACTTCTGCGTTGTACAAGCGAAACCATCGTGATGGGAGGCTCACGGCTGGCAGTCTCGGACGGCAGGTTTCTCATCCAATCGCACGACCCCTCATCCGATCAGGATGAGGAGGCACAATGGTTGGAAATCCCGTTCAAGTATCAGGGATCGATCCTGTCGCAACTTCGTGAAGAGCTACTGACGCCTGAACTCGTTGAGTTCAAACGGTTCGTGGAGAGCATCCATTCGCTGGACATGCTTTCCCCGCAACTCCTGCGGCAGCGCACGCGCGATTCGCAGGGATCGCTTGGACTGGGCGGAGAACGGCTTTCTGCTTTCCTGCATGAACTCGGGAGGGAGGGACAGAATCGGATTACTCGCCGGCTGCGGGAGGTATACCAGCAACTCGCAGAGCTTCGGACTCGTTCGCTCCGTTCGGGTTGGAAGCATCTCGACGTGATCGAGTCCTATGGCGACAAGCAAATGACGACGGCAGCCCGCCACATCAGTGACGGCCTTCTCCGTCTGTGTGCCATGCTGGCCGAGTTGCACACTTCCCATCAACTGGTTCTGTTCGACGAGATCGAGAACGGGATCAACCCGGAACTGGTGCAGTTCGTCGTGACCACTCTCCTGGAAGCCGAGGCCCAGGTGCTTGTGACGACTCACAGTCCGATGATCCTGAACTACCTTCCCGACGACGCTGCCAGGGTCGGGGTGATTTATCTCTATCGAAATCGGCAGGGGCATGCGAAGTCGGTTCGCTTCTTCTCCATCCCCTCGATGGGCGAAAAACTGCGCGTGATGGGGCCGGGCGAGGTGTTCGCGGATACGAACCTTGTCGAGCTGGCCGACGAGATCGCGGCTGCCACGGAGCCGGCCTGAGATGGTCTTCCTCCTCAGCGGCGAGGGTCCGACTGACATCGGTGTCTGCCTATCCGATGCTCCTCTCTGCCAGGGAGCAGAATTTGCGGCGGGGCCGATGGCTCTCCTTGTCGATCAGGTTGTGGAAAGCCACTGGGACTATTCGATCCTGGGAACGGATGGGGCGGTGGTTTTCGTATCGGAAGGCCGGCTGGCTGAGGAGGCAGGCGTCTTGAAGGCGGCCAGGAAATCGATCAGGCTGCCGGGGGTGAAAGTCCAGAAGGAGACGCGCTACTTCTTCAACAACGCCCGACTCCTGGCGAAGATCGCCCGGAGCATTCAAGAGTCTGAAGACGATGAGGTGATTGCCGTTCTCTTCCGCGACTCGGATGGCACGGCATCCGCAGGGCGAGGGTTGTGGCCGGAGAAGCGGAAGTCGATGCTGGCCGGATTCAAGGAGGAAGCATTTGAGCGAGGCGTCCCGATGATTCCCAAACCCAAGTCGGAGGCGTGGCTGATCTGCGCGTTGCAGGAGCAAGCTTACCAGAACTGCCTGGCTCTTGAGGAGCGGTCGGGCAACGATAACTCGCCCAACTCGTTGAAAGGTGAATTGGCCTCGATTCTGGAGGAGCCGGTGGATCGTGATTTGCTCTGTCAGGTCTTCAACGAGAAGAACGTGCGATTTGAGAGAATCGACATGCCCAGCTTCAAGGGTTTTCTCACCCGGCTTGAAGCAGTGATGGGGGTTCCCGGGTGGTAGAAGAACCTGAGTAATTCAGCTTGTCGGTGAGGACAATGGCGGAGAAAGGCGTCCCTGGGAAGGGAGCCACGGCACTGTTATCGCTCCTTTAGCGCTCACCTTTAGCGCTCGTAACGGCAAGGAGAGGAACCGCTAATCATACATTGCCCGAAGGGCAGCGAGCCATGGGAGGCCAGTTGCTCCGTGGCCGGATGGGATCGGACATGCTATGGTCGTACGGGATGATACACGAGCCGTTGGGGGATCGCCGTTCGGCAGAATCCCCAGCCTGACGGCCCAGATTCGGGAGCTGATCCACGACTACCCCGAGGGGATCGGGATCATCAAGGAGCTCGCACAGAACGCTGACGACGCCGGGGCCCAGACCCTTGAGATCATCATCGACTGGCGCACCCACCCGACAGGCAGGCTCCCGGCACCAGCCCTGACCGCGCTCCAGGGGCCCGCCCTACTGTTCTTCAACGACGCGGTCTTCACCGACGAGGATTTCGACCGCATTCAGGAGATCTACCGCAGCGGCAAGGTCCTCGCGGCAGATAAGACGGGGCAGTTCGGCAAGGGGTTCAACACCGTCTACAACGTCACGGACTGGCCCTGCTTCGTGACCGGGGAGCGGGTGGCCTTCTTCGACCCCCACTGCACGGTCGTGCCGGGCGCCGATCGCGTCAACCCGGGGCGTTGCTGGACACTCGCCGAGTGCTGGGACCAGCATCCTGACCTGCTGCGGTCCTTCAGCGCGGCCGGGCTTGAGGACGGCGCGATTCGCTTCGAGGGGACCATCTTCCGACTCCCGTTCCGCAATCCGGAGCAGGCGGCGCGCAGCGAGATTTCCCACAAACCGTTCGCGGAGGAGAACCTCTGCGGACTAATCGACGAGCTGGTGGAGGTCCGCGAAGCGCTGTTGTTGTTCCTCAAGCGGTTAGAGGATGTCCGCCTCCGCGAGGTTCTCGCGTCGGGAGTGGTGCGGCAGTGTGTCGCCATCGAGACGGTGAACGCGGAGGAGGTGCGCGAAAAACGGCGGGAGCTGCTCGACATCCTTGAGGGCGACGCGCTCGCCGTCGTCCAGCGCCTACGGGGGCGCCCGCCGGTCCTGATCTCTTACCAGCATCGCTTCCGGTCCAGATGGCTTCCTGGTGAAGGCGGTGAGGCGGTCACCGAGGACTCCGCCTGGCGTGTGCTGCACTGCCTCAACCTCGACCGGGAGGGGAAGATCGCCGAGGCCGTCGAGTACATGCTCAGCACCGACGTCAAGGCGGTCCCCTTCGGGAGCGCTGCGGCTCGTCTCTCGCCTCCGCCAGCCGAGGAGGAGCCTGAGTCACTCCGTGGAAAAGTCTACTGCTCCCTCCCTCTCCCAATCGACACAGGGTTGCCAGTCCACCTGAACGGTTTCTTCGACCTGGATTCGTCTCGCCACTCACTCACGACGGAAACCGGGCTCACCGGCGGCGCGAAGGTCCGCGCGCGCTGGAACCAACTGCTGGTTGAGTACGTTGTGGCACCGGCCTACGCTCACCTGATCGGCCAGTTGGTCGATGACCTGGGGGATGAGTCGCCGCAGCACTATTACGCCTCCTGGCCTCATCCCGGCAG
>JBBRIK010000804.1:0-3793 GCA_038221045.1 Gemmatales bacterium | reverse complement strand
ATCGCTCCTGCCGCTGCAGATGCAACCGTACCCAGGATGTAAACTCCTCACGCTTCAGAGTGCCCGCCGCCAGCCGCAGGATGAGTTGCTCTTGCTCCTCAACCCCTGCTGCCAGTTCCCAACCATTGAGTACCAGGAACGTTTCCATCGCCGCATGCCCGAGGCGTTTGTTGCCGTCCACGAACGGGTGGTTGCACACCAAGGAGAATCCCAACGCCGCCGCTTTATCAGCCAGGCCCGGATACAAATCTTGGCCGCCAAAGGTCATCTGCGGCTGGGCAAGAGCGGACTCCAACCCGCCCCGATCTCGCACACCGTTCAGGCCCCCCGACTGCTCCAGGGCCAAGCGGTGCAGTTCCAAGACTTCCTCCAACGTGATGTACCGGATCATGCCAACCGCCGATACAGTTCCGCGTTCTTCTGAAGGACATAAGCGGCGGCCTGACGGAACGGCTCATCGGATAGGTCCAAGAACTGCTCGACGCGGCGCCGCAAGAATTCCTCGGGGGCCAGACCGGCTTGGTCCGCCAGGAGGCGCAACTGAGCGAGACGTTCCTCCGAAAGAGGGATACTGATCATCGTCACGTTAGACACTCCTTGCTGGCCGAAGGCCAAGCACAGCAGTCGGGTCGCGCGGGAGGCAACTCTGAAACATGAGAAACCTTCATTCGCATGGCCGATCTGCTGCAACACGTTGCTCGGGCTTGACTGCTTCGCTTCGAATCATTGACAAGCGAGGTTCTCCTGCCCTCGCTCCTCATAGGCGGCCTATCCGTCCAGGTTAGCTGCTTCATGACAATTCCACCGGCTGTTGCCAAACGCTCCAGGTCACTCGTCAGGGCCGCGAAGGCCTTCACCTTGCCGCAACCCTCTCAAGTTCTCTTCGATCGCCCGCAGTTGATTCTCCAGGTCCGTCTGACGTTCACGCTCCGTCTGCACCGTCTCAGGCTTTGCTTTCTCGACGAAGGCCTTGTTCTCCAGTTTCGAGCGTACCCCCTGCAGCGCCTTCTCCTTCTCCGCCTTCTGCTTCTCCAGCCGGGCCGTCTCGGCGTTGACGTCGATCAGGCCGGCCAGGGACACGAACGCCTCGAAGTCGGCATGCACATGCGTGGCTGACTGGGCCGGCTTCGTCACGTCGGGACCAACCGTCAACGTCCCCACTCCCGCGAGTTGCTTGATGAATGGCTCCAGTTGACGGAAGTCATCCGCCACGCTCGTTCCGCAGCGCACCGAGAGATCGAGAGCAGTCCGCGAATCAATCATGTAGCGGTTCCGCGCCTCGCGCACGCCGCGCACCAACTCTTGCATCCGGGCCATACGCGACTCCATCGCCGTGTCCTGCCAGTTCGCCGGAAAGGCAGGCCAGGCGGCGATGCACACGCTTTCCGTGGATGGCTCCGGCGACGGCAGACCGCGCTCGAAGGCCGCCTCGTTCAGCACCTGCCAGATCGATTCCGTCACGAACGGCATGAGCGGCTGCACCAGCCGCAGGATGGCGTCCAGCACGCCGGCAAGGACGCGCTGGGCGGACGCGCGCTGCTCCGTTTCGCGCAGGCGGCCCTTGCTCATCTCGACGTACCAGTCGCAGAACTCCGACCAGGTGAAATCGTAAATCGTCCGCGCCGCCTCGCTGAAGCGGTAGCCCTCCAGTTGCTCCGTCATCGTTTTCGCCGTCGTCGCCAGCCGGCTCAGGATCCAGCGATCCTCCAGCGGCAACTCCTCCCGCGCCAGGGCGGCGGGAGTGTAGCCTTCGAGGTTCATCAGCAGAAAACGAGCGGCGTTCCAGATCTTGTTGGCGAAGTTGCGGCCCTGCTCGAAGCTCTCCGACGCCTGCTTGGCCGTCGGCAGTTCGGGATCGGGCGCGGGCCAGGGGCCACCGGGCCGGAAGGGCTTCTTGCACTCGGGGCAAGTGACCTTCCGCGTCCGCATCGACATGTGTTCCTGCTTCACCGGCACGAGCTTGTCGCAGTGCGGACACACATTCGACACCGGCATTCGGCTATCCTGGTTCTCGGTCGCCAGGTAAACCATGAGGAACCGCAGCGCATCGGTGCCATAGCGCTCGATGATGTCGAGCGGGTCGATGCCATTGCCCGCCGACTTGCTCATCGTCTTGCCGAAGCCATCGAGCATCTTCGGGTGAATGTAGACGTGGCGGAACGGCACCTCGCCCACGTTGTAGAGTCCCGTCAACACCATGCGCGCCACCCAGAGCGTGATGATATCCCGGCTCGTTATCAGCACGCTGGTGGGGTAGTAATAGCTCAGTTCCGACGTCGCTTCCGGCCAGCCGAGCGTTGAGTGCGGCCAGAGAGCGGAGCTGAACCAGGTGTCCAGCACGTCGGCGTCCTGCTCTAGCGGATACTTTGGACCGAGAGCGTTTGCCGAGAGGTCTTCGAGACCGCAGATGAGCCAACGGCCATTGTCCTCGTCGAGGCGCCAGCACACGTCGTTCCGGCCTGCAAAGGCGCGCTTCAGCTCCGCCTCGGGACAGGTCGCATACCAGATGGGAATGCGATGGCCCCACCACAACTGACGGCTGATGCACCAGTCGCGCTTCTCGCCGAGCCAGTCGAGGTAGGTCTTGTCGTAACGCTCCGGGAAGAACTTCACCCGTCCCGACGTGACGGCATCCATCGCGATTTGGGCAAGGCCGGGCTTATTGTCGTCGCGGTCGCTCATCTTCACGAACCACTGATCGGACAGGTACGGCTCGATGGGCGTCTTGCTGCGGTCGCTGTAGGCCAGGGGAATCTCGCGATCCTCCTTGCCCTCGAAGAAGCCCAACTCCTCCATGTCCTTCGTCACGGCCTCGCGGGCCTTGTAGCGCTCCAGGCCGGCGTATTTGCCGCCGTTCTCGTTGATGGTTCCATCCGGATTGAGGATGTTAATCATCGGCAGATGATTGCGCACCCCACAGGCGTAGTCGTTGTGATCGTGGGCCGGCGTCACCTTCACGCAGCCGGTGCCGAGCGCCGGATCGACGAGCTGACCGTCCGCGATGATGGGAATGTCGCGGCCCACGAGCGGAATCGTCACCGTCTTGCCGATCAGGTGCTTGTAGCGGTCGTCAGAGGGATGCACGCACACGGCCGTGTCGCCAAGCATCGTCTCGGGACGGGTCGTCGAGAAGCGGATGAACTCGCCGGGCAGTTCCTTCACCGGATACTTGAAGGTCCAGAACCCGCCCTTGATGTTCTCCACATACGTCTCATCGTCGGCCACCGACGTCTGCAACTGAGCGTCCCAGTTCACAAGCCGTTTGCCGCGAAAAATGTAACCATCGCGGAACATCGCGAAGAACGTCGTCCGCACGGCGCGCGCGCAGATCGGATCGAGGGTGAAGCGCGTGCGATTCCAGTCGCAACTCGCCCCCAGCGAACGTAACTGACAGAGGATTCGATTCTCGTACTGATCCTTCCATTGCCAGATTCGCTTCACCAACTCCTCACGGCCCACGTCGTGACGTGTCTTCTTCTCCTCCTCGCGGAGACGGCGTTCCACGACGGCCTGGGTGGCGATGCCGGCGTGATCGGTGCCGGGAATCCACAGGGCGTTGTAGCCCTGCATGCGCCGCCAGCGGATGAGGACGTCTTGAAGGGTGTTGTTGAGGGCGTGACCCATGTGCAGTGCGCCGGTCACGTTCGGCGGCGGGATGACGATGGTGAAACTTTCACGGCTGGCGTCGGGCCGGCTATGGAAGAAGCCGTGTTCCTCCCAGAAGGTCAGCCAGCGTTCCTGGGCCTCGTGAGAGTCGTACCCTTTCGGCAACTCGTTCGCCATGATCTACCTC
>JBBRIK010000803.1:0-3793 GCA_038221045.1 Gemmatales bacterium | reverse complement strand
GGCATCATGAGTCCTCTGTTGCTGCCGCTGCTGCTGTCCCTCGCGCCTGCGGAGGAGGAGAAGACGGTCCTGCGCTACCTCCGGCCTGTGGGCGAGAAGTTCGTCCTCGAAAGCGAGGTGACGATTACGAAGACGAAGACGATGACACGTTATGTCAGCCGCACGACGCGCGGCGACGAGACGCTGACGCTGCGCATCGAGCGCGGCCCGAGCGGGCAACTGCTCCAGGCGGACATCGTGCAGCAGAAGGGCGAGGTGAAGAGGACGGCGCGGGTCGAGCCTCGGGACGGCAAATTGCGTTTGAGCCGTGGAGGTGTCAGTGAGGACGTCGAGGTGAAGGACGCCGTCATCTTCACGACCGCGCCGGACTGGAGCGACATTATCGAGATGGCGTCCCGCCTCGATCCGAAGAAGGAGAGCAAGCAGGAGTTCGCCGGCCTGTGGTTCCATCCGACGCAGCCGCCCCAGACGCCGAAGTTTTCGATCGAGAAAGTGGGCAGCGACACGATCGTGGTTGCGGGAACGGAGCATGTTCTGATGCGCTGTCAGGCGCGGCTGCGCGGCGGTTCGGCTTATCTGGTGTGGGTGCTCAGTGATGGCCGGGTGTGCAAGATCCTGCCGTCCGGCGGCAAGGGGCTGCCTGTGGTGCTGGAGGGTTTCGAGAAGGAGACCAAGGCGCTGAAGTGACTCTGCCGAAGAGGATGCTTTCGGCTCGAACTGCGTTGTTTTCCTGTGCTGGATTGGCGAGCGGGGCCAGTAATGGCCCCGGTTTGACGACCGAGCGGGGCCATTACTGGCCCCGCTTTGACGACCTACCGGGGCCATTACTGGCCCCGCTCGCCTGGCGAATCGGACAATCTCACACAGGAGAAGTAGCTTTCCCCTTGCTCTCACAGTCGGCAGTGTTTATCTGGGTTTCGCAGTGGGTGATTCGTGGCGGCAGGTACCGTTGTCCGATTGAACCAGTTCCCAGGAAGGGTCGTCTTATGATCTTGCACTTCCATCCCCTGGTTTCCGCAGTCTGCCTGCTATTTGCCCTCGAGTGCTTACCCACGGCCCGACTCTCCGCAGCCGAAAAACCCAGGACGCCGACAACGACAACGCAACCCGATGGCCGAGTCTTGAGCGATACTTTGCCGGCGGGAGCACTCGTCCGCATGGGATCGACCCGCCTGCGCCACGGTTCCGGTATCGAATCCATCGCATTCTTCCCCGATGGGAAAACTGTGGCGACTCTGGGACACGATGAGCGAGTCTGCCTGTGGTCAACGGCAACAGGCCAGCTCATCCGCGCTCTCCCGTACACGCCCAGCGGCCGAGATCCTTCCGCTGTCGCTGCCATGTCGCAGGAAGGGAAGACCCTGGCCGTCGCGAAAGAGGACTCCCTTGTATTCGTGGATGCGGCCACCGGAAGGACACGCAGCACTCTCAAGCCGCCGAAAGAGGGAGAAAGCTATCATGACCCTCTTATGTTGTCCCCCAACGGGAAAGTCTTTTTGACGGAGTCGGGTTATCTCCAGAAGAACCTGTGCTTGTGGGACGTTGCCACAGGCCAACCTCTCCATCTGCTGGCAAGCGAGGAGTTCAGGGAAAATTGCGTGGCTTTCTCCTCCGACAGCAAGACGCTGGCGGCCGTCTATGAGGGGAACAAAGTGGTCCTGTGGGATGTGGCTTCCGGGAAGCAAGTTCGCCAGCTTCCCCACCACGAAGAAAAAGTCGGAACCCTGGCGTTTTCGCCTGACGGCAAGTTGCTTGCCATCGCGAGCAGCGTCTACGATGAGCATGCCCGCCAATGGTGGTACGAGATCCATCTTTGGGACACTGGAACCTGGAAGCAGCTCCGCACAATTCGCACGACGGAGCGCAGTTTCCAATGCCTCGCCTTCACGAGGGACGGGCGCACGCTCGCCGGCGGTGGCACGGACGAGGTTGTTCAGTTATGGGAGGTGGCAACCGGCAAGGAGCGCGTTCGCCTGTCAGGTCACATGGGCGGCGTGGAGGCCCTTGCCTTTTCGCCTGATGGAAGCACGCTGGCGTGTTCCGAGGAGTCGGGACTCGGGATTCGCCTCTGGGATGTGGCAGCCGGGAAAGAGAAATTCGGCGAGGACGGACACCACCATCCGATTACAGCCGTCGCCGTCTCTCCCGATAGCCGGACCCTTGCTTCCGCCAGCTTCACGATCTGCCTGTGGGACCTCGCCTCTGGCCGAAAACGCCTCGAACTCCCTGGACACCGTGAGGGTGTCGAAGCCATCGTCTTCTCTCCTGATGGGAAGGTCCTCGTGGCGGCCGCCGACAAGGAGATTCGCATTTGGGACACTGCCACAGGGAAAATGCTGGCTACGCTCAAAGGCCACAGCAAGGAAATTCACTCGATCGCTTTCTCCCCCGACGGCACTCTCCTCGCCTCTGGCAGCAGCGACACAACGGTGCGATTGTGGGACATGGGGACGCGAAAAGAGATCAAGCTACTGGAGTCGCCTGGGAGGGCGGCTGTCAAAACGGTCGCCTTTTCGCCCGATGGGAAGACGCTGGCCGTCGAAAGTGGCTCGATCGAGTACAAACCCGAACTGCAACTCTGGGACGTCGCTGCCGGCGCGGTGGTGCGCACGCTAACCAGCGTCAGCCAGGGATTGATGGTTTTCTCTCCCGATGGCAAGTCGTTGGTCTATGGAGGAGAGATCTTCGGCGAATGGATGGTGCAGGGCATCGAGCTCGCGTCGGGCAGGACCTGGAGGCTGGGTCCCACTTCTCAGCAGGATCAATCCAACGTACTCTCGCTGGCGTTCTCTCCTGACGGCACGATACTGGCCGGCAGTTTTCCGAGCGGTATCCGGCTGTGGCGCATGAGCGATCGCAAGGAGGTGCTCCGCGTGAAAGGGCATGGCGGCGTCAGCCGGGTCGCGTTCGCCCCCGATGGGAAAACCCTCATCTCGGCAGGCGCTGACACCACTCTGCTCGTGTGGGACTTCGCTGCACTTCTCAAGAACGCGAAGCCGATCCCCGCTCTGACCCCCGAACTGGCGGAAAGCAACTGGAATGCTCTTGCCAGCAAGGAGGGTGCGGTGGAGTCCTGGGCCATCATCGGGCTGTCCAACGGAGGGGACGAAACCGTGCAGTGGCTGAAACAAAAACTGCACCCGGCCCCTCCGGTTGACGTCGCCCTCATTGGCCGGCTAATTGCGGACCTAAGGAGCGAACGTGCTGCTGTCCGGGAGAGGGCGACAGCCGAACTGGAGAAACTGGCCGAACTGGCCGAACCGACCCTGCGCACGGCCCTGGCGGACAAGCCGCCGCTCTCGGTACAGCGCGAGATCGAAGAGTTATTGAAAAAGGTGGAGCAGAAGAGGGAATCCTCGAAGGATAAACGAATCCTTGCTGCCCTCGTCGTGCTGATGGCCATTGACACACCGGCGGCAGAAGAGTTGTTGCAACGGCTCGCTAAAGGCGCCCCGGAAGCCTGGTTGACTCTTGAGGCACAGGACACTTTGAAAGAGCAGGCTAAACTGCGGGCGGTTTCGCAAGGAGCAAGTTCCAGCCGGTAAAGGGCCGATCGAGCTTTTGCCGCTTGCGGCGTAGCGCGCGGCCCGCTAAGCCGCAAGCGGCAAGAAGGGTCCGGCGACAGATCGTAAGATATTAGCATGGTCCTTCCTCTCTCTCGATTCACTACAGGTGCGTCCATGCTTGCTCGGTCCTCCGCTTCGCGTTGCTGGTTGGCGCTCTTCCTGAGTGTCGCTCTGCTGTCTGCCGCCAGGGCCGCGGACGAAAAGAAGGAACGCGATATCTTTGACTA
>JBBRIK010000802.1:0-3794 GCA_038221045.1 Gemmatales bacterium | reverse complement strand
GTGGGTGTGAACCCCTGGCGGTGGGTGTGAAGCCCTGGCGGTGGGTGTGAACCCCTGGCGGTGGGTGTGAACCCCTGGCGGTGGGTGTGAACCCCTGGCGGTGGGTGTGAACCCCTGGTCGTGGGTGTGAACCTCCGGCATCATTCGGAGACCTTTCATGTCATTATTTCGCTGGATCGCGGCTGCAACACTGCTGATCGTCGCGGCCTCGGGTTGGGCGGACGAGAAGCCCTCCTATCGCGTGCTGGGGAATGATCGGGGCAAGGTCTCCATCGTCAACGCGAAGGGAGAGCTGGAGTGGGAATACGCCGCTCGCTTCGATGGTCATGACGTCGCGCTATTGCCGGGCGGCAACGTCCTGCTGGCCATCGGTCCCGCTCAGGTTGCGGAGGTGTCGCCGGAGAAGAAGATCGTCTGGCGGTACGAGTCGAAGCCGCGCGCGGGCTACAAGGGACGCGTCGAAGTCCATGCGTTTCAGCGTCTGGACAATGGCGTGACCATGATTGCCGAGAGCGGCAATCGCCGGATCGTCGAGGTGGATAAAGAGGGCAAGATCGTCCATGAGGTGCCGCTGACCGTCGAGAAGCCGGACGCGCATCGCGATACGCGCATGGCACGCAAACTCGCCAGCGGCAACTACCTCGTCTGTCATGAGGCGGACGGCAAGGTTCGCGAGTACGACCGCGCGGGCAAGGTGGTCTGGTCTTACACGCTCGACCTCGCGGGCCGGCCTCGTTCACCGGGGCATGGACCGGAGGGACACGGAACCGACGTGTTCGGAGCGATCCGCCTGCCCGACGGCAACACGATGATCGCGGGCGGCAACAACAACCGCGTCATCGAGGTGACGCCGGCGGGCAAGATCGTCTGGAGCATCGGCCACGACGAATTGCCGGGCATCCGTCTGGCCTGGGTGACGACGCTGCACTGCCTGCCGAACGGAAACCTGATCGTGGGCAACTGTCACGCCGGTAAGGACAACCCGCAGTTGTTCGAGGTCACGCGCGACAAGAAGGTTGTCTGGACGTTCAAGGACTTCAAGACATTCGGCAACGGCCTGGCCGCGGCACAGGTGCTGGACGTCAAAGGCAAGGTGATCCGCTGAGTTGCGTGCTGAATGCACGGAGAAGGGGAACCCGATGAAGTTCATGGTCAACCGGGCCTCGCAAGGGTCCACCTCGAAACAACCACCCTGCAAGGGGGCCGTGCGCGGGCCGGAGATCCCGACCTGGCCTGGAGAGTACGAGTGGTTCATCGAGATGAACACAATGGAAGAGTTGGTCGCGTTCCTCGAGCAAAATGGCGGTGGCTTGGGGTTGTTCTCACCCGAGGAAGACGAGGAATATCCCGTCATCGAAATCTTCGACGAGGATGAGCAAGAAGCATGAGCGAATCAAACGTTGTCAGCCGTATTCCATGACAGAGCATCGCTTCACGGTTACAATCGCACACAGTGACCGCCCGTGAGCCTCCTCCTTCCGGAACCCGACATGCTGCGATCTTCCTCCCTCCTCTTGCTTCTCCTGACAGTCCCCGCGCCCGCTCGCGCGGACAAGCCCGACGACAAGAGCGTCGAACAGATCGCTGAAAAGGTTCGCAAATCGGTCGTCGTCATCACCACGCCGGGACGCGACGACAAACGCTCCGGCCTCGGCACCGGCTTCGTCATTGGTGAGGGACTCATCGCGACGAACTATCACGTCATCGGCGAGGGCCGGGCCATTCTCGTCGAGACCGCCGACGGCAAGAAACACGAGGCGACCGCCGTCCATGCCTTCGACCGCACTCTCGATCTCGCCATCATCCGCATCAATCTGAAGGATTTGCCCATCCTGCAACTCGCGGATTCGACCAAACTCAAGGACGGTCAGACCGTCGTCGCGGTCGGCAATCCGCACGGGCTGAAATACAGCGTCGTCTCCGGCGTCCTCTCAGGACGGCGTGATATCGACGGACGCCCGATGCTGCAACTCGCCATGCCGGTCGAGCGTGGCAACAGCGGCGGGCCGGTCGTCGATCGCGACGGTAAGGTCCTCGGTGTCATCACCATGAAGTCGGCGGTGACGGAGAACCTCGGTTTCGCCGTCGCGGTCAACAGCCTCAAGCCGCTGCTGACGAAGCCCAATCCCGTGCCGATGTCGGCCTGGAAGACGATTGGCGCGCTCGACGCCGACGACTGGAAGACTATGCTCGGCGCACGCTGGCGACAGAGGGCCGGACGCATCCTCGTCGATGAGCCAGGCACCGGCTTCGGCGGACGCAGTTACTGCATCTCCGAACAACCCGTCCCCAAACTGCCCTTCGAGGTCAGCGTCATTGTGAAACTCGATGAAGAGGCGGGAGCGGCGGGCCTGATCTTTCACGCCGACGACGACGGCCATCACTACGGCTTCTATCCCTCCGGCGGCGGGTTGCGGCTGACACGCTTCGACGGTTCGGACGTCTTCTCCTGGAAGATCCTCGAACAGACGACGAGTGATGCGTACAAGCAGAGTGACTGGAACACGCTGAAAGTACGCCTCGAAAAGGGCAAGATCCTCTGCTACGTCAACGACAAGTTGGCGATCGAATCCGACGACACGGGATTCACCGCGGGCAAGGTCGGCCTGGCCAAGTTCCGCAACACGAAGGCCGAGTTCAAGCAGTTCCGCGTCGGCGCGAAACTGACGGCCGCGGCACCAGCGGCCGAGGTGAGCGCGCGCATCCTGAAGGAGATTAACGCCCTGAAAACTCCGACTCCCGAGATGCTGAAGAAGTTCGGAAGCGAAGGGACCGCCGGACTCGATATCATCCGCCAGCGGGCGAAGGAGTTGGAGGAACAGGCCGGGCGTCTGCGCCGCCTCGCGGCGAACCTGCATGCGACAACCGTCGTGGACCAACTGGCGAAGACTCTGAAGGAGAAGGATAAAGCAGACCTCATTCATGCGGCCCTGCTGATCGCGAAACTCGATAACGAGGAACTGGACGTCGAGTTGTATCGGCGCGACGTGGAGCGTATGGCGAAGAAGATCGCGGCGAAGTTGCCGAAGGACGCCGACGATAAGGCGAAGTTGAAAGCCCTCAACGATCACCTCTTCAACGAGCGCGGCTTCCACGGCAGCCGGGGCGATTACTACAACCGCTCGAACAGTTATCTCAACGAGGTGCTGGATGACCGCGAGGGGCTGCCGATCACGCTTTCGGTGCTGTACATGGAACTGGGCAAGCGGCTCGGTCTGAAGTTCGAGGGCGTTGGCCTCCCCGGTCACTTCGTCGTCCGGCAAGTTCCGGTCAAGGGCGAACCGCAGTTGATCGACGTCTACGAGGGCGGCAAGGCGCTAAGCCGGGACGACGCCGAGAAGAAGGTCAAGGAGATCACCGGCGGCAAATTCGAGGAATCCGTTCTCGCTGCCGTCGCGCCGAAAGCCATCGTCGTCCGCATGCTCAACAACCTTCTGCGGATCGCGCAGGAGGAACACGACCTCGACGGCAGCCTGCGCTATCTCGACGCGATCATCGGCATCGATCCGGACGGCGCGGGGCGGGAACGTGTGCTGCGCGGTCTGGCGCGCGCCCAGATGGGCGACAAGGCGGGAGCGCTGGCGGACCTCGACTGGGTGCTGGAGAAGATGCCCGACGAGGTCGATCTCGACGCCGTCCGCGCCCTGCGCCGCCGGCTCGACCGGTGAATCCTTCTTCCTCCCCTCGCCCCCGCTTCGGGGGAGAGGGGTTGGGGGTGAGGGGGCTTCCGTGTTGCGTGTGGTTTCGGGCTCTGCTCCCGTCTTCCACTGCCCCCCGCCCCCCCCACCCCGCGC